>NZ_JBMNDO010000033.1:0-71409 GCF_052542855.1 Streptomyces sp. SAS_281 | reverse complement strand
CCCCCCCCCCCCCCCCCCCCCCCCCCCCCCCCCCCCCCCCCCCCCCCCCCCCCCCCCCCCCCCCCCCCCCCCCCCCCCCCCCCCCCCCCGGGACCGGTCGTTCGGCCAGGTGGAACAGGTGGTCGCGCTCGTCGCCGTTCAGGCGCAGGGCCCGGGCGAGGGCGGCCAGCGTCTGCGCCGAGGGCTGCACACCGTTCTTCGCGCTCCCGCGTTCCAGCTCGGTGTAGTAGTCGGCCGACAGCCCCGCCAGCTGCGCGACCTCCTCGCGGCGCAGCCCGGGGACGCGTCGGCGCGGGCCGTGGGGCAGGCCGACCTCGGCGGGGCGGATGCGGTCGCGGCGGGTCCGGAGGAAGGCACCGAGCTCTGGAAGGTTCACCGCTCCATGCTCGCGCGTACGGCGCGGCGGAGCCAGGGGGTGGCGTCCCCCGGGTAAACGCAGCCCTGGCTGGGACCGCGAATCCGGCCGATCGTTGGGGACACCGCCGGACGACGGCCGGGTCTCGCCCCGGCCCCACCTCCCAGAGGAGCCAGTCATGCCCTTCCCCTCTTCCCCCGACGGGACCGCTGCCCCGGAGCGGCCCTCCACCTCACCCCGCGTCGCGATCGTCACCGGGGGCTCGCGCGGCATCGGCCGCGGGACCGTCGGCCGGCTGGCCGCCGACGGGTACGCCGTCGTGGTCGGTTACGCGGGCGGCCAGGACGCGGCCGAAGCCGCCGTCAAGGAGGTCGTGACCGCCGGCGGCCGGGCGCTCGCGGTGCGCGCGGACGTCGCCGACGAACACGCGGTCGCCGCCCTGTTCGACGCGGCGGAAGCCGAGTTCGGCGGTGTCGACGTCGTCGTGCACGCGGCGGGGCGGATGCACCTGGCGCCGATCGCCGACATGGACCTGGCCGTCCTGGACGACCTGCACCGCACCAACATCCGCGGCACGTTCGTCGTCGTCCAGCAGGCCGCCCGCCGGGTGCGCCCCGGCGGCGCGATCGTGACGTTCTCCACGTCGGTGCTGGGGCTGGCCTTCCCGAGCTACGGCGCCTACGCCGCCAGCAAGGGCGCCGTCGAGGCGCTGACCATGATCCTGGCCCGGGAGCTGCGGGGCCGGGACATCACCGCCAACACCGTCGCGCCCGGGCCCACGGCCACCGATCTGTTCCTGGACGGCAAGGACGAGGAGACCGTCGCCCGCCTGGCCGCCCAGCCCCCGCTGGAGCGCCTCGCCACCCCGGCCGACATCGCCGAGGTCGTCGCGTTCCTGGCCTCCCCCGCCGGCCACTGGGTCAACGGACAGGTCGTCCGGGCCAACGGCGGAATCGTCTGAACCACCCCCTGGCCGTCCGCTCATCCCACTGGAAGAAGAAGGAAGAACCAGCCATGCCTTTCGCGAACTTCAAGGTCCCCGAGAAGACCCTCACGCCGAAGCAGAAGGAGGAGATCGTCGCCCGCACCACCGAACTGTTCGTCGAGATCTACGGCGAGCGCGCCCGCGCCAACACCATGGTCCTGGTCGAAGAGGTCGCCGACGGCGGCTGGGGCATCTCCGGCAACGTGCTGACGCTCGCCATGCTCGGCGAGGCGGCACCGACCGACGCCTGACCGGTCGCCGCCCGGGCCCCGCGGCCGTTCGCCGCGGGGCCCGCCCGTCGCCCCCGGGCGGCCCGCGTCACCGGACGATCGGCGCGGCCCCCGTGGCGGCCACGGACAGGTCCCACAGCCGCGCCGCCGCGTCCGGGTCGACGGCGTAGGCGCGCACGCCGTCGCCCTCGGGCGATTCGGGGGCGAAGAGACCGGCGACCTCGCAGTCCTCCAGATAGAGGCCGCCCCGGCCGGACAGAAGCGGAGTGGTGGCGCCCCAGAGCCCGGTCGCGGCGCCCTGCGGAGGCGTCTTGAAGCCGGGGCCGATCACCGTGCCGTGCTCGTCCACCCACCCGTTGTCGATCTGCTCCTGGAACGTCATCTCCCGCTGCAACCCGGTGATGATCGAACCCGGGTGGAGCGCGAAGGCCCGCACGCCGTCGCCCCGCCCGAGGGCGTCGAGGTGTACGGCGAAGAGCACGTTGGCCGTCTTGGCCTGGCCGTACGCCTGCCACTTGTCATAGCCGGTACGGAAGTGCGGATCGTGCCAGCGGATGTCCGTGATGCCGTGGGCGCCGGAGCTGTAGACGACGACGCGCGCCCCGTCACGGGCGGCGGCGAGGAGCGGGTACAGCTCACTGGCGAGGGCGAAGTGCCCGAGGTGGTTCGTCGCGAACTGGCTCTCCCACCCGGGCCCGACGCGCCGCTCCGGCGTGGCCATGACCCCGGCGGTCGCGAAGAGCAGGTCGATCGCGGTCAGCGTCTCGCGGAGGTGCGCGGCCGCCTCCCGTACGGTCCCGAGGTCGCACAGGTCCATGGCGACGACCTCGGTGTCGCCGGGCACCCCGGCGAGCGCGGCCCGGGCGACGTCGGGCCGCCGGGCGGGAACGACGACCCGGGCCCCGGCAGCGGTGAGCGCGCGGGTCGTTTCGAGCCCGAGCCCGGAGTAACCCCCGGTCACGACGGCGGTCCGGCCGGAGAGGCCGAGCCCGGCGGTGACGTCCTGGGCGGTGCTGGCGGCGGAGAAGGGCGAGCCGATGGGCTGCTGTTCGGTGTGGGTCATGGAGAGGAAACTACGATCTAGACCTCGCTCCAGCTCAAGTCCTACGCTCCACCGCATGACCACCACCACTGACACGCTGAGCATCGGCGAGGTGTCCGACCGCACCGGCCTCAGCGTCCACGCCCTCCGCTTCTACGAGCGCGAGGGCCTGCTCGTGGGCCCGGTGCACCGCACCTCCGGCGGCCGGCGCCGCTACCGCGCGCCGGACGTCGACTGGCTCCTGATCTGTGTGAAGCTGCGCGAATCCGGAATGCCCCTGGCCGAGCAGAAGCGGTTCGCCGAACTCGTACGCCAGGGCCCGGGCAACGAGGCCGAGCGCTTCCGCCTCCTGGACACCCACCGTCAACGCGTCGACGCCCGGATCGCCGCCCTGGAGGAGTGCCGCTCGGTCATCACCTGGAAGGTCGGCGTCTACGCGGACCACCTGGCCCGAGGCGAGGCGAACGGCCTCTGGGACCCGACGACTTGAGCGCGTCCGGGGCCGGAGGCAACGGCTCGTCGGCCGCCCTCCGTCAGCCCAGGACCGCCAGGTCCTCGGCGCTCAGCCGCAGGTCGCCCGCCGCGATGTTCTCCTCCAGGTGGGCGAGCGAACCGGTGCCGGGGATGAGCAGGACGTTGGGCGACCGGGCCAGCAGCCAGGCGAGCGCCACCTGCGGGACGGTGGCACCGTGCCGGTCCGCGACGGCCGTGAGGCGTGCGGCGGTCAGGGGCTGGAAGCCGCCGACGGGGTAGAACGGCACGTACGCGACACCGGCCGCGGCGCAGGCGTCCACCAGGGGATCGTCGTCACGGCGCGCGATGTTGTAGGCGTTCTGCACACAGGCGACCGGCGCCAGATCGCGCGCCCGTGTGAACTGGTCGAGCAACACGTTGGAGACGCCGATGTGCCGGATCAGGCCCTCCTCGCGCAGGGCCAGCAGCGTCTTCAGGGGTCCGTCGAGCGGGGCGTCCTCATGGCCCCGGTCGCCCAGGCGCAGGTTCACCACGTCGAGCCGGTCCAGGCCGAGCGTCTTGAGGTTCGCCTCGACCCCGCGTCGCAGGCCGTCCGGTGTGAGACCGCGCTGTTCGGTGGCCGGCAGCGCGATGTCGGGGCCCTCGACCAGCGCCCCGACCTTGGTGACGATCACCAGGTCGTCCGGGTAGGGGTGCAAGGCGGCCCGGATCAGTTCATTCGCCGAAACACCGTCGCGGGCGTAGTAGTTCGAGGTGTCGATGTGATTGACCCCCAGCTCCACCGCCCGCCGCAGAACGGCGAGGGCCGCGTCCCGGTCGGGCCGCTCCCCCCGGGGCCACCCCGTCAGCTTCATCGCACCGTATCCGACCCGGGCGACGCCCCCAAGTCCCCGCCGATTGGCCGGCCGGGTCACTCCGGCACCGGCAGGCACTCGGCCAGCAGGTCAAGGACGTCGCGCCAGGCTCGCTCCGCGTGCCGTGGGTGGTGGCCGACGCCTGGGGGGACGGTGTGGTCGACCGGGGGATGGTGGAACGCGTGCAGGGCGCCGCCGTAGACCGTGAAGCGCCAGTCGACGCCCGCCGACCGCATATCGGCCGTGAACGTGTCCCGTTGCGCGGGCGCCATGATCGGATCCTCCGACCCGACCCCGGCCCACACCGGGCAGCGGATGCGCGCGGTCTCGCCCGGGCGGCCGGTGCTCAGTCCGTTGACGGTGCCGACCGCGCGCAGGTCGACGCCATCGCGCCCGAGTTCAAGCGCGATGATGCCGCCGGTGCCGTAGCCGATGGCGGCGATCCGGTCGGGGTCAGCCCTCGGCTCGGCGCGGAGCACGTCGAGCGCCGCGTGGCCGATGCCGCGCATCCGGTCGGGGTCGTCGAGCAGCGGCAGGCAACGGGCCAGCATCTCTCCGGGTTCGCCCAGGTACCGCCCGCCGTGGAGGTCGAAGGCCAGGGTGACGTAACCGAGTTCGGCAAGGGCCTCGGCCCGGCGCCGCTCGACGTCGCTGAGGCCCATGCCTTCCGGCCCGAGCAGCACCGCGGGCCGGCGGCCGGCACCGGCCGGAAGCGCGAGGTGGCCGACCATCGTCAGACCGTCGGCCGGATACGTGACCGTGCGCGTGGTAACCGTCGTCATGGGACGGACCGTAGTCCGCGTCGAGCACGACCGGGCCGGGGTTCGCCGCCGGCGGAAGCCCTGAGAGAAAGTCGGCAGCCGCCTCACCCCAACCTCGGCCGCCCTCGCATGGCGTTCCGCCTCGCCCGGATGAGCCCGCCCCAACGGACCCGCACTTTCGCTGTGTGCAACAAGCCTGAAGATCAGTGCGCCATGAAGCTCCACCTCGCCGGTCACGGATCGCAGCCGGCGAACGCGCCGCTGCCGTAGGCGGGGGCACCGCTGCGGGGCAAGGAGGGTGACGGGCTCTCCGTTCACAGGCTGTGGGCGCCGCAGGCATGCCGCGCGACGGCCCGCTACGACCGGGGCGCCGGCGCCCCCGCGCCGGCCGTCGTCGGCGAGCTCCGGAACGACAGCACCACGGCCACCGCGCAGCCGCAGGTGATCGCCCAGTCGGCCAGGTTCATCACGCTGAAGTCCCGCACGGCGATGAAGTCGACCACCGCGCCCTGGAGGTCGCCCGGGGCGCGGAAGAGGCGGTCGGTGAGGTTGCCGAGGGTGCCGCCGAGGAGCAGGCCGAGGGCGATGGCCCACTGGGTGCTCGCCAGGCGGCGCGAGTAGCGGACCACGACGACGGCGACGGCCGCGGCGACCAGGGTGAACACGATCGTCGTCGCCTCGCCCATGCCGAAGGCGGCGCCCGGGTTGCGCTGCACCCGCAGCACGAGCCAGTCCCCGAGGACGGACACGGTCGTACGGCCTTCGAGCTTGGCGACCACCGCCAGCTTGGTCCCGAGGTCGATGGCGTACGCGAGGCCCGCGACCGCCCACAGCAGACAGGCGCGCCTGCGCGCGCCCGTGTCGCCCGTCGTCGCGTCCGGCACGCTCGCCCTCCTGGCCCTCGCCGCACCGCGAACGGCACGCTTCCCCCAGGGAACGTATCCCGGCGGCAGAACCGGGTCCACCCGCCGCCCGCTCCGCCGCCTGCGAAGGGGGGCCGGGAGCGCCCTTTCACCGGCGGGGCCACGCCGGTTACTGCGGTCCGGGAACGCATGCCGCTTCCCGCGCTGCCATGACCTCGTCGCCGTGCTCGAAGGCCCATGCGCCGAAGGCGTCGATGGGTGCCAGCAAGGTCCGGCCCAGGGCGGTGAGTTCGTATTCGACCCTTGACGGCGCGTCGGGGCGTGCCCGGCGGTCGACCAGCCCGTTGCACTGCAGCCGTCGCAGGGTCTCGGTGAGGACCTTGGAGCTGATGCCCCCGATCCGTTCCCGGAGTTCGACCGGACGTCTGGGGCCGTCGCGCAGGGCCCAGAGCACTACGGCGTTCCAGGTGTTGGAGAGCAGGTCGAAGGCGAGGCGGGCGCGGCAGTCGGCGAGGAAGGCGTCGGTCGTCACGTACCACATGGTGCCCGAACCGTTCTCTAGCGTCGCTGTGAACGGCGAAGCAGGCACGGAGAGGAATCACGGGATGAGAATCGGCGTACTGGGAACAGGCAACATGGCCGACGCGCTCGCCACCCACTGGGTGAGGGCCGGGCACCAGGTGGCCATCGGGGGACGGGACATGCACAAGGCGGAGCGGCTGGCGAGGCGCATCGGAGGCGGCGCGCAGCCCGCCGGTCTGCGTGCGGCCGCCGAGTTCGGTCAGGAGGTGGTGCTGGCCGCGCTGTCCTTCGGGGCGGGAGCGGATGTGGCGCGGGAACTGCACGCGGCCCTGGAGGGCAAGGCGCTGCTCGACTGCTCCAACCCGGTCGGCCCGGGCTTCCGGCTGCTGACGGAGGGAGGCCGCTCGGCCGCCCGGCGACTGGCCTCGGCGGCGCCGGGAGCCCATGTGGTCAAGGCTTTCAACCTCTGCCACGAGGACGTGTGGCGCATGCGCCCGCCCGTCTTCGACGGGCGGCCCCTGGCCGTGCCCGTCTGCGGCGACGACGAGACGGCCCTCGCGCGGGTGCGCGAGTTGGTGCGGGACGTGGGCTGCGAACCCGTGGCAGGCGGCGGCCTCGAACGTGCGGGACTCCTGGAAGCGACCGCCGCGCTGTTCATCGCCCTGTGGGTCGGTGAGGGAGCGGACGCGCAGGCGATCGCGCCTCCACTGGCGTACGCGGCCGGACCGGCCCCCCTGGAACGGGCTGGTAAGGACCCCCAGCCGTCCGCGTGACGACGCCTCCCCCTGTGGCCGGGGGGGGGCGTCGGGGGACCCGGAGGCGCGCGGGGGCGGGATCAGGATCTCCCCCGCCCCGCCTCCCGGTCCCGCAGTTCCCGGCGCAGGATCTTGCCCGACGCCGCCCGGGGCACCGTCCCGATGAACTCGACCGCCCGCACCTTCTTGTACGGCGCCACCCGCTCCGCCACCCACGCCATCAGGCCCTCCGCCGTCACCGCCGCCCCCGCGCCCCGCACCACGTAAGCCTTCGGGATCTCGTTGCCGTCGGGGTCCTGGACGCCGATCACCGCCGCGTCGGCCACCCCCTCGTGGCCGAGCAGCAGCGCTTCCAGCTCCGCGGGGGCGACCTGGTAGCCCTTGTACTTGATGAGCTCCTTCACGCGGTCGACCACGAAGAGCCAGCCGGCCTCGTCGACCCTGCCGACGTCCCCGGTGTGCACCCAGCCGTCGGGGTCGATCATCGCGGCGGTGGCGTCGGGGCGGCCCAGGTAGCCCTTCATGACCTGGGGGCCGCGGATCAGGATCTCCCCGGGCTCGCCCTCCGGGGCGTCGAGCGAGGGGTCGTCCAGGGACACGATCCGCATCTCGGTGCTCGGGAGCAGCGTGCCGACCGCGCCCGGCGGCGGGTTCTCGGCGGCGAGCGGGACGACGTGCGTGCCCGGGGAGAGTTCCGTCATGCCGTACGCCTGGCGGACCGGCGGCAGCCCCAGGCGGCGGGAGCAGGCGGCGGCCAGGTCCGCGTCGAGGGGGGCGGCGGCGCTGACGATGTACTCCAGCGAGGACAGGTCGTAGCGGTCGACCACCGGGTGCTTCGCGAGGGCCAGGACGATCGGCGGGGCCACGTAGAGGCCGTTGATGCGGTGCGTCTCGATCGCCGCCAGGAACTGGGCCAGGTCGAAGCGCGGGAGGACGACCACCGTGGCGCCCAGGCGCAGAGGGGCGTTCATCAGGGCCGTCAGGCCGTAGATGTGGAAGAACGGCAGGACCGCCAGGATGCGGTGGTTCTCCCCCAGCGGGATGAACGGGCCCAGCTGCTCCAGGTTCGTCGCCATCGAGCGGTGCGTCAGCATGACGCCCTTCGGGGCGCCCGTCGTGCCCGAGGAGTACGGGAGGGCCGCGACGTCCACCGCCGGGTCCACGGCCACCATCGGTTCCGGGGCGGTCGTGGTGAGCATGTCCAGGAGCGAGGTGTGCCCCTCCGCGTGGTCGCAGACGAACACCTCCTCGATGCCGCCCACGAGTTCGGCGGCCCGGCGCGCGACCGCGAGCAGCGGGGACACCGTGACGATCCAGCGCGCGGAGCAGTCGCGGAGCTGCTTCGCGAACTCCTCCGCCGTAGCCAGCGGGTGCACCGTCGTGACCGTGGCGCCCGCCCGCGTCGCCGCGTGGAAGACGGCCGGGTACGCGATGGTGTTCGGGCTGTGCAGGGCGAGCACATCGCCCTTGACCAGGCCGGCGGCGGCGAGACCGGCGGCGATCCTGCGGTGGAACGCGTCGAGCTGCGCGTAGGTGAGGCGGCTGCTCTCGTTCGTCCCGTCGATCAGGGCGACGGTCTCCCCGAACCGCTCGGCGGCGTGCCCGAGCACCGCGTCGTGGATGGCGGCGTCGAGCGGCTGGACGTCGGGGTAATCGCTGCGGAACACGTGCGCCATGTCGGTCCCTTCGATGCGGGGGAGTGGCCTCTCGCGTACGTACGACTGTGGCGCCCCTCAGTACGACTTGGGGAGGCCCAGGCTCTGGTGGGATACGTAGTTCAGGATCATTTCCCTGCTGACCGGGGCGATCCGCGCCACCCGCGCCCCCGTGATCAGCGAAGCGAGCCCGTACTCGCGCGTCAGCCCGTTGCCGCCCAGCGTGTGCACCGCCTGGTCCACCGCCTTCACGCACGCCTCGCCCGCCGCGTACTTCGCCATGTTCGCCGCCTCGCCCGCGCCGAGGTCGTCGCCCGCGTCGTACAGCCGGGCGGCCTTCTGCATCATCAGGCGGGCCAGTTCGAGCTCGATGTGCGCCTGGGCCAGCGGGTGGGCGATGGCCTGGTGGGCGCCGATGGGCTCCCTCCAGACCTGGCGGGTCTTCGCGTACTCGACCGCCCGGCCGAGCGCGTAACGGCCCATCCCGATACCGAAGGCCGCGGTCATGATGCGCTCCGGGTTGAGCCCGGCGAAGAGCTGCAGCAGACCCGCGTCCTCATCCCCCACCAGCGCCTCGGCGGGCAACCGCACCTCGTCCAGGACCAGTTCGAACTGCTTCTCCGGGGCGTGGACCTCCATGTCGATCCGGTTCCGCCGGAAGCCGGGCGTCTCGCGCGGGACGATGAACAGGCACGCCTTGAGCTTGCCGGTCCTCGCGTCCTCCGTGCGGCCGACGATCAGCGTGGCGTCCGCGATGTCGACGCCGGAGACGAACACCTTGCGGCCGGTGAGCAGCCAGTCCCCGCCGTCCCGGCGCGCCGTGGTCGTGATGCGGTGCGAGTTGGAGCCGGCGTCCGGCTCGGTGATGCCGAACGCCATGGTGAGGGAGCCGTCGGCGAGGCCGGGAAGCCACTGCCGCTTCTGCTCGTCGGTGCCGAAGCGGGATATCACCGTTCCGCAGATCGCGGGCGACACGATCATCATCAGGAGCGGGGAGCCGGAGGCGCCCAGCTCCTCCAGGACGATGGAGAGCTCCGCCATTCCGGCGCCGCCGCCCCCGTACTCCTCGGGGAGGTTCACGCCGAGGAAGCCCGCCTTCGCTGCCTCCGCCCACAGCTCGCGGGGGTGGCCGCCCTCGCTGACGAGGGACTGCATGTACTCCCGCCCGTACCGTTTCCCGAGGGCGGCGACGGCGGCGCGCAGGGCCTGGTGCTCTTCGGTTTCGAGGACGGTGCTCATGCGGGCTGCTCCTCAGAGGGGTCGGTGACTACGGCGAGCAGGGCGCCGACCTCCACCTGGAGGCCGGGCGCGGCGTGCAGGGCGGTGAGCGTGCCGGAGGCGGGGGCGAGGACGCGGTGCTCCATCTTCATCGCCTCCAGCCAGATCAGCGGCTGCCCGGCGACCACGGCGGCCCCCTCCGCGAGGCCGTCCGCGAGGCGGACCACCGTGCCGGGCATGGGGGCGAGGAGGGAGCCGGGTTCGGTGCGGCCGGCCGGGTCGGTGAAGCGGGGCAGGGCGGTGAAGGTGTACGCGCCGGAGGCGGTGTCCACGTGCACCTTGGTGTCGTGGACGGCCACGTGGAAGACGCGGGTCACGCCGTCGATGTCGAGGGTGGCCCGGATCCGGTCCGCGGAGACCACACGGACGCCCTCCGTGCCGACGGCCAGGCCGTCGCGGGTGGGGCGGTAGGTGATCCCGTACTCGCGGCCGTCCGGTTCGCTGCGGTAGCGCCGGAGCTGAGGCTGCGAGGGCAGGTTGCGCCAGGCGCCGAAGCGCATGAAGCCCCCGGCATTGAGCGTGGCGTTGCGGGCCGCCTCGACGACGGCGGCGGCCGTCGCGGCCTGCCGTACGGACGTCTCGTCGGGCGTCGGGGTCAGAGCCGTCAGGTGGCGGTCGTAGAAGCCGGTGTCCAGGCGGGCCGCCAGGAAGTCGGGGTGGCGCAGGGAGCGGACGAGCAGCTCGCGGTTGGTGACCGGGCCGTGGATCCGGGCGCGCTCCAGGGCCCGGGCGAGGAGCCGTACGGCCTTGTTGCGGGAGGGCGCGTGGGCGATCACCTTCGCGATCATCGGGTCGTAGTGCACGCCGATCACGTCGCCGCCGGTGTACCCGGTGTCGAGGCGCACCCCCGGCTCCCCCGGCACGTCCAGCGAGAGCAGTGCTCCGGTCTGCGGCTGCCAGTCGCGCGCCGGGTCCTCCGCGTACAGCCGCGCCTCCACGGCGTGCCCGGACGGCGACGGGGGCCCCTCGGCGGGCAGCGGCTCCCCCTCCGCGATCCGGAGCTGGAGCGCGACGAGGTCGAGCCCGAACACCTCCTCGGTCACCGGGTGCTCCACCTGGAGCCGTGTGTTCATCTCCAGGAAGTACGGCCGCCCGTCCTCGGCGACCAGGAACTCCACGGTTCCGGCCCCCCGGTACCCCACGGCCCGGGCGGCGGCCACCGCGGCCCCGTGCAGCCGCCCCCGCAGCTCGTCCGGCAGGCCCGGCGCCGGCGCCTCCTCGATGACCTTCTGGTGCCGCCGCTGGAGCGAGCAGTCCCGGGTCCCCAGCGCCCACACCGCGTCGTGCTCGTCCGCCATCACCTGGACCTCGACGTGCCGGCCGCGCTCCACGTACGGCTCGGCGAACACCTCGCCGTCCCCGAACGCGGACAGCGCCTCGGCCACGGCGGCCGTCAACTCGCCGGGCAGGTCGCCCAGTTCGCGTACGATCCGCATCCCGCGCCCACCGCCGCCGGCCGCCGCCTTCAGCAGCAGCGGCAGGTCCTCGGCGGTCGCGGCGGCCGGGTCCACCGGCGCGAGCAGCGGCACCCCGGCGGCGGCCATCAGCTCCTTGGCGCGGGTCTTCGAGGCCATCAGCTCGATCGCCCTGACGGGCGGCCCGATCCACCGCAGCCCGGCCTCCAGCACGGCGGCGGCGAACCCGGCGTTCTCGGAGAGGAACCCGTACCCGGGGTGCACGGCGTCCGCCCCGGCCGCGAGCGCGGCGGCCACGACGAGATCGCCGCGCAGATAGGTATCGGCGGGGGCCGAGCCCGGCAGCCGTACGGCGGTGTCGGCCTCCCGGACGTGCAGCGCATGGGCGTCCGCGTCCGAGTACACGGCGACGGTGGCGATGCCGAGGGCCCGGCAGGTGCGGAAGATCCGGCACGCGATCTCGCCCCGGTTGGCGACGAGCAGGCTGGTGATCACTTCACTCCTCACATCCGGAAGACGCCGAAGCCGCCGCGGGCGCCCTCGACCGGTGCGGTGTGGATGGCGGACAGGCACAGGCCGAGCACGGTCCGGGTGTCGCGCGGGTCGATCACCCCGTCGTCGTACAGCCGCCCGGACAGGAACATCGGCAGGGACTCGGACTCGATCTGCTGCTCGACCATCGCGCGCAGGGCGGCGTCCGCCTCGTCGTCGTACGGGCGGCCCTTCGCGGCGGCCGAGGCGCGCGCGACGATGGAGAGCACCCCGGACAGCTGCTGCGGGCCCATGACGGCGGACTTGCTGCCGGGCCAGGCGAAGAGGAAGCGCGGGTCGTACGCCCTGCCGCACATCCCGTAGTGCCCGGCGCCGTACGAGGCGCCCATCAGGACCGACAGGTGCGGGACCTTCGAGTTCGAGACGGCGTTGATCATCATCGCGCCGTGTTTGATGATGCCGCCCTGCTCGTACTCCTTGCCGACCATGTAGCCGGTGGTGTTGTGGAGGAAGAGGAGCGGGATGTCGCGCTGGTTGGCGAGCTGGATGAACTGCGCGGCCTTCTGCGACTCCTCGCTGAACAGGACGCCCTGCGCGTTGGCGAGGATGCCGACCGGATAGCCGTGCAGAGCGGCCCATCCGGTGACCAGGCTCGTCCCGTACAGCGGTTTGAAGGCGTCGAAGTCCGAGCCGTCGACCAGCCGGGCGATCACCTCGCGCGGGTCGAACGGCACCTTCAGGTCCCCGGGCACGATGCCGATCAGTTCGTCCTCGTCGTACTTGGGCGGCTCGGCGGGGCCCGGGTCGGCGTGCGCCTTGCGCCAGTTGAGGCGGGCGACGATGCGGCGGGCCTGGCGCAGCGCGTCGTGCTCGTCCACGGCGAAGTGGTCGGCGAGCCCCGACGTACGGGCGTGCATCGCGGCGCCGCCGAGCGATTCGTCGTCGCTCTCCTCGCCGGTCGCCATCTTGACCAGGGGCGGTCCGCCGAGGAAGACCTTCGAGCGTTCCTGGATCATGACCGTGTGGTCGGACATGCCGGGGACGTACGCGCCTCCGGCGGTCGAGTTGCCGAACACCACGGCGACGGTCGGGATGCCGGCGGCCGAGAGCCGGGTGAGGTCGCGGAAGAGCGCGCCGCCCGGGATGAATATCTCCTTCTGGGACGGGAGATCGGCACCCCCGGACTCGACCAGGCTGATGACCGGCAGCCGGTTGGCGAAGGCGATCTCGTTCGCGCGCAGTGCCTTCCTCAGCGTCCACGGGTTCGACGCTCCGCCGCGCACGGTCGGGTCGTTGGCGGTGATCAGGCACTCCACGCCCGCCACCACCCCGATCCCGGTGACGAGCGACGCTCCGACCGCGTACTCGCTGCCCCAGGCGGCCAGCGGCGACAGCTCCAGGAACGGCGTGTCCGGGTCCACCAGCAGCTCGACGCGCTCGCGGGCCAGCAGCTTGCCGCGCTTGCGGTGCCGCTCGACGTACTTCTCGCCGCCGCCCTCCAGCGCCTTGGCGTGCGCGGTCTCCAGCTCGGCCAGCTTGTCGAGCATGGCGGCCCGGTTGGCGGCGTAGTCGGGGCTCGCGGTGTCGAGCCCGGTGGGCAGGACGGTCATGCGGGCACCTCCAGAAGGGTCACGGGTATCTCCAGGTGGCGGGCGCGCAGCCACTCCCCCAGCGCCTTGGCCTGCGGGTCGAACCGGTGCTGCGCGGCGACCCCTTCGCCGAGGAGCCCGTGCACGGTGAAGTTCAACGCCCGGAGGTTGGGCAGGACATGGCGTACGACGGTGAGCCCGTCGGTCTCCGGGAGGAGCGCACGGAAGCGGTCGACGGTCAGCTCGTGCGCGAGCCACCGCCACGCGGGTTCGTCCCGCACCCACACCCCGACGTTGGCGTCCCCGCCCTTGTCGCCGCTCCGGGCCCCGGCCACGCGGCCGAGAGGGACACGGCGGGTGGGCCCTGGCTCCAACGGCGGTGGCAGGGCGGGCTGTTCCACCTCCCGGAGCTCCAGCGTCCGAACGGGGTGGCCAACCGTGCGGCGCGTCCCGTCGGGCAGCACGGCGACGTGCCGCACGTCCTCCGCGGGCACGTACCGCGCCTCGAACACCCCGTACGGCGCGCCCTTACCGGGCGGGGCGGTGACATGGAAACCGGGGTAGCTGCCGAGGGCCAGCTCGATCGCCGCACCGGACAACGCGCGCCCCACGGCCTCCTGTTCGCGGTCCCGGACCACCAGCCGGAGCAGGGCGCTCGCGGTCTCCTCGGTGCCGGCGTCGGCCCGGTCCGTACGGGCCAGCTCCCAGCGGACTTCCCCGGGCCGCCGTCCGGCGCGTGCGAAGGCGTCCGCGAACTGGTCCTGGACGAGCGCCGCCTTGGCCTCGACGTCGAGCCCGGTGAGCACGAAGACGACCTCGTTGCGCCAGCCGCCGAGCCGGGTCAGCCCGGCCTTGAGCGTGGGCGGCGGGGCCTCGCCGCGTACGCCGGTGATCGCGACGCGGTCGGGCCCGTCCTGCGTGAGCCGTACGGTGTCGAGCCGGGCGGTGACGTCGGGCCCCGCGTACCGGGCGCCGCCCGTCTCGTACAGGAGCTGGGCCGTGACCGTGCCGAGGTCGACGACGCCCCCGGTGCCGTCGTGCTTGGTGATGACGGAGCTGCCGTCGGCGTGGATCTCCGCGACCGGGAAGCCGGGCCGGCGGACGTCGTGGTCGCGGAAGAACGCGTAGTTGCCGCCCGTGGCCTGCGTCCCGCACTCCAGGACGTGCCCGGCGACGACGGCCCCGGCGAGCGCGTCGTGGTCCTCGGGGCCCCAGCCGAAGTGGGCGGCGGCTGGGCCGGTGACGAGGGCGGCGTCCGTCACCCGGCCGGTGACGACGACCTCGGCACCGGCCCGCAGGCACGCCGCGATGCCCGCTCCCCCAAGGTACGCGTTGGCGGTCAGAAAACCGTCCGGTACGGGGATGTTGTCGCCCTCCACATGCGCCACCCGCACCGGCACCCCGGCCTTCTCGGCCAGCTCCCGGATCGCGTCGGCCAGCCCGGCCGGGTTCAGGCCGCCCGCGTTGGCGACGATCTTCACCCCGCGCTCGCGGGCGAGCCCGAGCCCGTCCTCCAGCTGCCGCAGGAACGTGGAGGCGTAGCCGCGCGCCGGGTCCTTGAGGCGGCTGCGGCCGAGGATGAGCATCGTCAGCTCGGCGAGGTAGTCCCCGGTGAGGACGTCGAGCGGGCCGCCGGTGAGCATCTCGCGCAGGGCGTCGAAGCGGTCGCCGTAGAACCCGGAGGCGTTGCCGACGCGGAGGGGGGACCGGGCCCCCGCCGACCGGACCCCCGCCGCCCGGGTCATCGCTCCCCCTTCGGCGCCCGCCCCGCCCCCGCGGGCCCGGCGAACGCCTGCGCGATGGACAGCCAGGCGTCCGCGTCCGCGCCCTCCGCGCGCACCGCCAGGTCGTCGCGGTGGGCGCGCTGCGTGACGAGCAGGCAGAAGTCGTGCAGCGGCCCGGTGACCCGCTGGCCGGCGCCCTCGGGGCCGTACGTGATCAGCTCACCGCCCGGCGCGGCGAGTTCCACCCGGAACTCCTCGGCGGGCGGTTGCTTCCCCCGGACGAAGAAGGCGTAGTCGCGGGCCCGGACCCCGATGCGGGCCACATGCCGCAGCCGGGCGGTGGGGATGCGGGTGACCCCGAGGGCGTCGGCGACGTCCTGGCCGTGGGCCCAGGTCTCCATGAGCCGTCCGGTCGCCATGGAGGCGACGCTCATCGGCGGCCCGTACCAGGGGAACTTCGTCCCGGCGGGCGCCGCGCGCAGTGCCTCCTGCAAGCGCTCACGCCCCTCCCGCCAGCGGACGAGCAGCGCGTCCGGCGGGTACGCGGCGACGACCTCGTCGGCGGCCCGGTCCACGAAGCCCTCGGGGTCCTCCATGGCCTTCGCCACCTCGTCCCCGAAGCGGCCGGGGTCGGTGACGGAGATCAGCGCGACGTCGTCGGTCCAGCTCAGGTGGGCGATCTGGTGGGCGAGGGTCCACCCCTCGGCCGGGGTCTCCCCCGCCCACTGTCTCGCGGTGGCCCCGGCGACCAGCAGGTCGAGCTCCTGGCTCTCGCTGCGCAGATCGTCCAGCACGGCTGAGGCATCGGACACGGTGCGCTCCCCTCGGGGCGTGACGGCGTGCCCGGGAGCCTGCCAGCGCGACGCAAAACAATCAAGCATGCTTGCATGATTTTTTCCGCCGCCGGTGCCGGGCGGGCTCCCTCGCCCCCCTCAGCGGGCCCGACGCTCGGCGTCGGCATGCCACCAGCGGGGCGGGGACGCGCCGGTCACCCGGGACGAAGGCTGATCGGGGTGCAGCCCGAGCGGCCGCAGCGCGTCGGCCTGCACGCGGACGTCGAACCAGCCGTGCCAGTGCCCGTCCGCGCCGACACCGCAGGCCAGGTCCACCTGGATCTCGCCCGGCGCGAAGGGCATCCAGTCGATGCCCCGGCCTCGCAGTCAACCGCGCACGGCCGCCATCGGCGTGAGGCGGCCCGGCAGGTTCTCGTAGGCGGCGACGGTGATCCAGTCGGCGGGCGGGGTGTCCATGGGCCCATGATGCGGGGCGGCGCCCTGACCGGCTACCGCTTCGCGACCTCCCGCACCTGACTCCGTACCGCTCCCATGCTCGCCCCGATGACCAGCGCGATGGCGAGGGCGTCCGTGGCGGAGAGCGCCTGGTGGAGGATGAGGAATCCGGCCATGGCGGCGATCGCGGGTTCCAGGCTCATCAGGATGGCGAAGGTGGGCGCGGGCAGGCGGCGCAGGGCGATGAGTTCCAGGGTGTACGGGAGCACGGAGCTGAGCACCGCGACGGCCGCGCCCAGCCCGAGCGTCGTGGGCACGAGGAGCTTGGAGCCCGCGTCCATGATGCCGAGGGGGAGCGAGAGGAGGGCGGCGACCACCATGGCCAGGGCGAGGCCGTCGGCCTGCGGGAAGCGGCGGCCGGTGCGGGCGCTGAAGACGATGTACGCCGCCCACATCGCCCCGGCACCCAGCGCGTAGGCGGCGCCCGCCGGGTCGAGCCGGTCGAAGCCTTCCCCAAGTCCTCGGCCCCCCTCGAACAGGGGAACCATCCCACTGAGCAGGGCGACGCCGCCGAGGGCGAGGCCCGCCCAGACGAGGTTGACCAGGCGGCGCGAGGCGATCACGGACAGGGCCAGCGGGCCGAGCACTTCGAGGGTGACGGCGGCGCCGAGCGGGATGCGGTCGACGGCCTGGTAGAACAGCGTGTTCATGGCGCCCATGGCGATGCCGAAGGCGACCACGGTGCCCCAGTCGGCGCGCGAGTGGCCGCGCAGTTTCGGCCGGCAGACGACGAGCAGGACGAGCGCGGCGGCGGCCAGCCGCAGCGTGACGACCCCCAGCGCCCCGGCCCGGGGCATCAGCAGCACCGCGACGGCGGCGCCGAACTGCACGGACAGCCCGCCCGCGACGACCAGCGCGACCGGGGCGAGCGCGGCCCGCCGCCCCCCGCCCCGCCCCCTCTCGCCGAGACCCGGCGAGGCGACCGCTTCCGGCACGGCGACGGCGGCAACTGCGGCCGGTTCTGCGGCGGTGGTCTGGTCGTTCACCCGGGGCCTGTCCTTCTGAGTCCTGACGATCGACAGTGCACTGCATTGCACTGCCGCATATACGGTACTGCACTCTCTCGACGCAGCCCCCCACCCACCGTACGAACCCCGCGCACTTCCCCCGCAAGGGCGGGCTCTCGGTAGACGGTCAGAAATTGACAAGTTGAAAACAAAAACAGAACAAGGGTCACCACAAGTTCTTCCCAACTGGTTCCCCAATTCTCATATAGTGACGGTGACTTACCTATGAATCGGCCGTTCCAGTCGTCCCGCCTGTCTCTGGTGCCACGCTCGTCCGAACCGCCCCGTCCGCCGCCGTCCGCCCCCGAGGACTCCGTTTTGCGCCCCTCCACCCGGCCGACCGCACTGGCCTTCACGGTCACGGCGGCCCTCACCGCAGCCCTGAGCGTGTGGGCGACCTTCGCCGCTCCCGAATCGGCCAGGACCGCGGTGGCCTGGGGCTCCGGCGGGGCCGCCGTGCTGCTCGTGGCCGCCGTCACCACCGCCGTCCATGCCCGGGCCACGGTGCGCCGGCTCCGCGAGACGCACGCCGCCGAAAGCAGCCGGTTCACGGCGGAGGTCTCCCGTCTGGTCTCGGCCTCCGCCGCCGAGGCCCAGCGGTTCACCGCGGAGAACGCCCGCGTCAAGGCCGCCGCCGCCACCGGGACGGCGAAGGCCAAGGAGGAGGCCGAGGCAGCCGCCGCCCGCCTCACCGCCGAGAACACCCGGCTCAAGGCCCGCGCCTCGCGCGCCGAGACCGAGCGCTCCGCGGCCCTCACCGCCTGCGCCAACGCGGCCGGCCGGATGCAGGCCCTGGCCACGAGCATGCTCGCCGACCTCCGCGAGATGGAGCACCGGCACACCGCGGAGGACGTCCTCACCGACCTGCTCCACCTGGACCACCGCACCGCCCAGGCCGGCCGCCTCGCCGACTCCATCGCCGTGCTCACCGGCGCCCGCTCCGGGCGGCGCTGGGCCAAGCCCATCGTCATGGAGTCCGTGCTGCGCGGCGCGATGGGCCGGATCAGCGGCTACCAGCGCGTCCGGCTCCACTCCACCAGCGACGTCGCCGTCACCGGCCACGCCGCCGAGGGCGTCATGCACGCCCTGGCCGAGCTCCTCGACAACGCGGCGAACTTCTCGCCGCCCACCGCCGAGGTCCATGTGTACGTGGAGGAGGTCCCGGCCGGGATCGTCGTCACCGTCGAGGACAGCGGCCTCGTCATGAGCGACGTGCAGCTGCGCCGGGCGGAGCGCGCGGTCGCCGCCGACGACACCGGCCTCACCGGCCTGACCGGCACCCGCCTCGGGCTCGCCGTCGTCGGCCGGCTGGCCCGCAAGCACGGGCTGACCGTCTCGTTCCGCCCGTCCGCGCGCGGCGGCACGGGCGCGCTGATGATGCTCCCGCAGGAGATCGTCACCCGCACCACCGCCGTCCGGACCGCCCCGCCGGCCTCGTCGGCGTCCGCCGCCGCGTCCGCGCCCGCCGAGCCCGAGCCCGTCCACACCCTGGGGACGGACCCCGCGGCCCCGGAGCCCATGCGCTCCGACTCCGCCTCGGACACCACCGGCAATCTTCCGAAGTTCGGCGAGAGCGGCCTGCCCAAGCGTTCGCGCGGGCGCACCCTGGCCGCCGCCGAGGCCAGGGCCCGGGCCACCGCCGCGCCGGCACCGGACGCCGACGCGGCGGACGCCACCCCCGACCCGAAGGCCCGGGCGGCCCGCTTCAGCAGCTTCCGCAACGCCGTACGGCCCGACTCCCCACCCCCGGAGGACAGCTCCCGATGACCGCGACCACCGACGAGAAGCTCAACTGGCTGCTGGAAGGGCTCCTCGAACGGACCCCCGGCGTTCGGCACGCCCTCGTGCTGTCGAGGGACGGCCTCAAGCTGTGCCGCACCCCCGAGCTCTCCGTCGACCGGGCCGACCAGCTCGCCGCGATCTCCGCCGGCATCCAGAGCCTGTCCCACGGCGCGTCCGTGGAGTTCGGCAACGGCAACGGCGGGGTCCGCTCCGCCATGGCCGAGTTCTACGGCGGCGTCCTGTTCATCGTGGAGGCGGGCGCCGGCCCCCACCTCGCGGTCGTCGCCACCGAGAGCGCGGACGTGGGCCTCGTCGGCCACAACATGAGCGAGCTGGTCGAGCAGCTGGGCGAGCACCTGGTCGCCCCGCCGCGCGAACCCGCCGACGCGGTCGCCGCCGCCCGGGGCACGGCCGTATGACCCCCCGCCCCCGGCCCGGCAGGGACGACGCGCCGGACCGGCTGTACACCCTCACGGGCGGCCGCACCCGGTCCGACTCCGCCGCCTTCGACCTCGTCACGCTGGTCGTCGCCGAGTGCGAGCCGGCCCCCGGCATGCAGTCGGAGCACGTGGCGATCCTGCGGATGTGCGAACGGCCCACCGCGGTCGTGGAGATCGCCGCCGATCTCGACCTGCCCGTCAGCATCGTGCGCATCCTGCTCTGCGATCTGCTCGACACCGGCCGGATCAGCGCCCGCCACCCGCGTACCGCACGCGTATCGGACCGGCTTCCCGCCCCCGACATCCTGGAACAGGTGCTCGTTGGACTCCGCAACCTCTGACCGCGCCGCCCTGAGAGCGACGGCCGACAACGGACTGAAGATAGTCGTGGTCGGCGGCTTCGGGGTCGGCAAGACCACCATGGTCCGATCCGTGAGCGAGATCCGTCCGCTCAACACGGAGGAGACGATGACCCGCGCGGGCGAGGCGGTCGACCACCTCGACGGCGTCGGGTCCAAGACGTCCACCACGGTCGCCTTCGACTTCGGCCGGATCAGCCTGGACGAACGCTCGGTGCTCTACCTGTTCGGCGCGCCCGGCCAGGAGCGCTTCTGGTTCCTGTGGGACCGGCTGTTCTCCGGCACCCTGGGCGCCGTCGTCCTGGTCGACACCCGGCGCCTGGCCGACTCCTGGTACGCCATCGACCGGCTGGAGCACCACGGCACGCCGTTCATCGTGGCCTGCAACGACTTCGGCGGCCCGCTCCACACCGAGCAGCAGATCCGGGAGGCGCTCGACATCTCCCCGGACGTCCCGCTCGTCGAGTGCGACGCGCGCGACCGGTCCTCCAGCAAGTACGTGCTGATCACCCTGGTCAAGCACCTGCACCGGCTCTCGGCGGCCCGTACGGAGGACACCCCCGCCCCCGCCGAAGGCACCCCCGCCCTGACCCCGGAGCCCACCCCGTGACCGAGTGCCCCCACGCGGCCGGTGCCGTGCCGCTGTACGGACCCCGCTTCCAGGGCGAACCGGCGGCGCTCTACCGGGAGCTGCGGCGCGACCACGGACCGGTCGCCCCGATCACGCTGCCCGGTGACGTCCCGGCCTGGCTCGTGCTCGGCTACCGCGAGCTGCACCAGGTCACCGGGGACCCGGCCCTCTTCACCCGCGACTCCCAGCTGTGGAACCAGTGGGACGCGATCCCCGAGGACTGGCCGCTGATGCCGATGATCAGCCGGACCCAGCCGTCCATCCTCTACACCGTCGGCGAGCGCCACAGCCGCCGGGCGGCCGTGATCTGCGAGGCGCTGGAGGCGACGGACCCCTTCGAGCTCAGGAAGAGCACCGAGGAGTTCGCGGACGAACTGATCGACGCGTTCTGCGCGGCCGGCGCGACGGATCTGATCGCCGAGTACGCGATGCTCCTCCCCGTACGCGTACTGGCGAAGCTGTACGGCTTCTCCGACGACGAGGGCCCCGCCCTCGTCACCGCGATGAACGACATGATCAACGGCGGGCCCACCGCGCTCGCCGGCCAGAAGCACATCGCCGGCTCCATGTACGCGCTGCTCGCCGGCCGGCGCGCCGAGCCCGGGGACGACGTCGCCTCGCGGATGCTCGCCAACACCGCCGGGTTCACGGACGAGGACGTGGCCCGGGACCTCATGGTGATGATGGCGGCCGGGCACCAGCCGACCGCCGACTGGATCGGCAACTCGCTGCGGCTGATGCTCACCGACGACCGCTTCGCCGCCTCCCTCTCCGGCGGCCGGCACAGCGTCGCCGAGGCCATGAACGAGGTCCTGTGGGAGGACACCCCCAGCCAGAACATCGCCGGCCGCTGGGCCGCCCGCGACGTGCACCTCGGCGGCCGCCACATCAAGGCCGGGGACCTGCTCGTCCTCTCCCTCGCCGGGGCCAACGCCGATCCCCAGGTCCGCACGGACGGCTCCACGCTCACCGGCGGCAACAACGCGTTCTTCTCCTTCAGCCACGGCGAGCACCGCTGCCCGTTCCCGGCGCAGGAGACCGCCGAGGTCATCGCCCGTACGGCCATCGAGGTCATCCTCGACCGGCTGCCCGACGTCGACCTCGCCGTCCCCGCCGACCGGCTCACCCGGCGCCCTTCACCCTGGCTGCGCGGCCTGACCGACCTGCCCGTGACCTTCACGCCCACCCCCGCTCTCGGAGGCCTCAGATGACCGCGCCCACCACCGAACCGGCCCACGCGGAAGACGGGCAGGACCGCATCGTCCTCGACCCCTTCGTCACCGACCTCGCGGGCGAGAGCGCGCGGCTGCACGCGGCGGGGCCGCTGGCCCGGGTCGAGCTGCCGGGCGGGGTGCCCGTCTACACCGTCACGCACTACGCCGAGGCGAAGGCGCTGCTCACCGACAGCCGCCTGGTCAAGGACATCAACGTGTGGGGCGCCTGGCAGCGCGGCGAGATCCCGCTCGACTGGCCGCTCATCGGCCTCGTCAACCCGGGCCGCACCATGCTCACCGCCGACGGCGCCGAACACCGCCGCCTGCGCGGCCTGGTCGCGCAGGCGCTCACCGTGCGCCGGGTGGAGCGGCTGCGCGAGGGCATCGAGGCACGGACGAAGGTGCTCCTGGACCGCCTGGAGGAGCACGCGGCGGGCGAGACGGTGGACCTGAAGGCGGAGTTCGCCTACCCGCTGCCGATGAACGTGATCAGCGAGCTCATGGGCATCGACTCGGCGGACCTGCCCCGGATGAAGGAACTGTTCGACAAGTTCTTCTCCAACATGACGCCCCGCGCCGAGGTGCCGCAGATGATGGCGGACATCCACACCCTGTTCTCGCGCATCCTGGACGAGAAGAAGAAGGCCCCAGGCGACGACCTGACCGGGGCGCTGCTCCTGGCGTCCGAGGACGGGGACCACCTCACCGACGACGAGATCCTCAACACCCTGAAGCTGATCATCGCGGCGGGCCACGAGACGACGATCAGCCTCATCGTGAACGCGGTGGTGGCCCTGGAGACCCACCCCGAGCAGCGACGGGCGGTGCTGGCCGGGGAGGTGGGCTGGGACGGGGTCATCGAGGAGACGCTGCGCTGGTCGGCGCCGACCTCGCACATCCTGATCCGGTTCGCCTCGGAGGACATCGAGGTGGGCGACCGGGTGCTGCCGAAGGGCGAGGGTGTCATGACCTCGTTCGCGGCCATCGCGCACGACGAGGGCCAGTGGGGGGCATCGGCCACGGAGTTCGACGTGACCCGCTCCCCGAACCGCCACATCTCCTTCGGGCACGGCCCGCACGTCTGCCCGGGCGCCGCGCTGTCCCGCCTGGAGGCGTCGGTGGCGCTGCCCGCGCTGTACGCCCGCTTCCCGGAGCTGTCCCTCGCCGTCCCGGCGTCCGAGCTGCGCAACAAGCCGATCGTCACGCAGAACGACCTGTACGAACTCCCGGTCACGCTGCGCTGACACCGTGCGCACGGATGTTCCTCCGACGACCACGAGTCGGAAACCCTGTCTCATCCGACGGACAGGGTGCGTGGCCTCCGCACCGAGGCGTTACGCTCCGACTCGTGGCCGACATCCAGATTCCCGCTGACATCAAGCCCGCAGACGGGCGCTTCGGCGCCGGTCCCTCCAAGGTGCGGACCGAGGCGCTCGACGCGCTGGCCGCCACCGGCACGTCTCTGCTCGGTACGTCCCACCGCCAGGCCCCGGTGAAGAACCTGGTCGGCGCGGTGCGCGAGGGCGTACGCGACCTCTTCTCCCTCCCCGAGGGCTACGAGGTGATCCTGGGCAACGGCGGCTCCACCGCCTTCTGGGACATCGCGACGCACGGTCTGATCGAGTCGAAGTCCCAGCACCTCAACTTCGGTGAGTTCTCCTCGAAGTTCGCGAAGGCCGCCAAGCTGGCCCCGTGGCTGGCCGACCCGACCGTCATCGCCTCCGACCCGGGCACCCACCCGGACCCGCAGGCCGAGGCGGGCGTCGACGTCTACGCCTTCACGCACAACGAGACCTCCACCGGTGTCGCCGCGCCCATCAAGCGCGTCGCGGGCGCCGACGAGGGCGCGCTCGTCCTGGTGGACGCCACCTCCGGCGCGGGCGGCCTCCCGGTCGACATCGCCGAGACGGACGTCTACTACTTCGCCCCGCAGAAGTCCTTCGCCTCCGACGGCGGCCTCTGGATCGGCGTCTTCTCGCCGGCCGCCCTGGAGCGCGCGGCCCGTGTCCACGCCTCGGGCCGGCACATCCCGGAGTTCTTCTCGCTGCCCACGGCGATCGACAACTCGCTGAAGAACCAGACGTACAACACCCCGGCGCTCGCCACGCTCTTCCTGCTGAACGAGCAGCTGACGTGGATGAACACCCAGGGCGGCCTGGACTTCACGACCGGCCGCACGGCCGCCTCCTCCGGCCACCTGTACGGCTGGGCCGAGGAGTCCAAGTACGCGACCCCGTTCGTCACCGATCCGGCCAAGCGCTCCCAGGTCATCGGCACGATCGACTTCGCGGACGAGATCGACGCCTCCGCGATCGCCAAGGCCCTCCGCGCCAACGGCATCGTGGACACCGAGCCGTACCGCAAGCTGGGCCGCAACCAGCTCCGCGTGGCGATGTTCCCGGCGATCGACCCGGCGGACGTCCAGGCCCTGACGGCCTGCATCGACTACGTGATCGAGAAGCTGTAGCCCGCACGCCCCGGAACGGCCCTGCGCACCGCGAGGTGTGCGGGGCCGTTTCTGCGTCACCCGACCGTGTGGCATATGCCAGCAACACGGTCTGAAGCCGTTCAGCCCTACGATGATGGTCTCGACACCAGCCATTCCAGGAGGCCCGCAGTGTCTGCAGCAGCAGTCGAGCACCCCTGTGACGATGGACCGGAGCCCCTGCTCGTCACGGCCAACCGGCTCGCCGAGCAGAATCCCGGCCATCGCGTCGAGATCATCGGAGGCATCATCACCGTGGCTCCACCCCCGGACGGCCCGCACGCCCGCGCTCTGACCAAGCTCATGCGTCCCTTCATCACGGCCGGACTCGACGACGGGGAGACGGCAGTCCTCCAAGGCATCGGCCTGTGGCTGCCGGGCGGCCCCGAGGACTTCGCGATCCCCGATCTCGCCCTGGTCGACGCGGACTTCGATGAACACCTGATCAAGAACAACAGCTACGACCCGGCCGTCTTCCGCCTCGTCCTGGAGGTCACCTCCAGCAACTACGCCGGCGACTTGCGGCACAAGGTCACCGCGTACGCCGAGGCGAAGATCCCCGTCTACGTGATCCTCGACCGGAAGCACGACCGCGTCCACGTCCTCACGGAACCGCTGGGCAGCTCGTACGACCGCCACGAGGTGTACGCCCCCGGCCAGCAGGCGCCGCTGCCCGCATCGATCGGCGCCGAGGTGAGCCTCGATGTCGCCGAACTGATCCGGGCGGGCCGGCCGAAGCCCCGTACGCCGGACGCCTGAGGCCCTAAGGCGTGTTTCGAAAGTCCCGCCTGTCCGGCGACGCCTGGCACGCACGCTCGCCGCGTTGTCGGGATCACCCCGATACACCCAGTATCGGGGCGACCCTCCGCCTTGCGATCGCACGCACCGGACGCCGCCGGACCCGCCCTCCGGGCGGACGGCGCTACTTTCGAAACACGCCCTAGACGCCCAGCCCCCACCGCTCCTCGCCGTCCTCCCACTCCCCCGTCCGCGTCAGGCCCGCCCCGGCGGCCACGGCGGCGGACGCCGTGTGCTCGGGGTGGATGTGGGCGACGGCGGTCGTGACACCTGCATCGCGGAGATGCGCGACCAGGCCCCCGGCCGCCTCGCGGGCGTACCCCTTCCCCTGCCACGGGACGCCCACCACCCACGCGATCTCGGCGCGGTCGCCGCGCACGGTGGCCTGCACGTACCCCACGAGACCGTCACCGGCCCGCAGCACCCAGTTCCACCACAGCTCGCCCGGGTCCGGCGAGCCGGCCGTCTGCCGCGCGTACCGCTCCCGCAGGGCATCCGGGCTCTCCGGGGCGCCTCCGGTGAAGGTGTGCAGGGCCGGGTCGGCCAGGACGGCGGCCATCTCGTCCGCGTACTCCACCCGCAGGGGCAGAGCCGTCAGGCGGGGCGTGGCGAAGGGCTCGGGGGTGCGGGGGCTCATGGTCCGGGGACCCTACGCGAAACGCCTGCGGGGCGCCCGCCGCCCGGATGAGCGCGGAGGCGTACGGGCGGACCATGGAGGTATGGACACGGTCCCGGAGCTCAAGCCCTTCGTGAAGCAGTACACCGTCCTGCTGAGCACGCGGCGGCAGGACGGGACGCACGCCGACACCCCGGTGCACATCGCGGTCGAGGGCGACCACGCGTACATCCGGACGTTCTCCTCGGCGTGGAAGGTGGAACGCATGCGCAACCACCCGGTGGTGCGGATCGGCCCGTGCACCGTGCGCGGCAGGCCCACGGGCCCGCAGGTCGAGGCCCACGCGCGCCTCCTCCCGGCGGGCTCGAAGGAGAACACGCACGCCTCGCGGATGCTGTCCCGCAAGTACCCGGCGACGCA
Organism: Streptomyces sp. SAS_281; assembly: GCF_052542855.1. Taxonomy (NCBI): domain Bacteria; kingdom Bacillati; phylum Actinomycetota; class Actinomycetes; order Kitasatosporales; family Streptomycetaceae; genus Streptomyces; species Streptomyces sp. SAS_281. Next base: position 45,374 of record NZ_JBMNDO010000033.1, on the reverse strand, counting down.
GGGGGTCCTGGTCCCGCTGACCCACCGGCTGAAACGGGACCGGACCCTGCACTACGAGATCCGGCCCATGGATTCCTGAGTCAAGTCCCGCCCCCGGTCGGTAGGTTGGAGGAGCTGCCGGCCGACGGGGGGGCGATGACACCGGGGACCGCCGAGAGCGCGGCGCGCCTCCTCCTCGACATGGCCGCCCGCGCCGCGACCGACCATCGCGCCCTGGAGTGGTTCCTCGGCACCGAGGCCCGGGCAGCGGCCGACGGAGTGCGGGCCGGTACCGACCTGCCCGACGGCAGCGTGTGGGCCCTCGGGGCCCTCGCCCTCGGCCACGCCGAATGGTCGTACTTCCTCGCCCTCCACGGGGCCGACCCGGTGGCCCTCGGCGCCGCCGTCCTCTGGTTCGCCGAGCTGGACGGCCTGGCGCCGGGGCAGCTGCCGTCCGGTCTGCACCCCCTCTTCGCGACGCTGGCCGGCGGACCGGACGGCGCCGCCACCGAGCCCGGCTTCGCGTACCAGGCGGCGGTCGGGATCACCGTGCTGTTCCAGCAGGGCCGCGCCCCGGGCGCCCTGCCGCTCGCCGAGACCCTGCTGCGCCACGCCGCCGCCACCGCGGGCGAGGGCAGCCTCGAACAGGGCGGCTACCTGTCCGACCTGGGGCTCGTCCTCCTCTACGCAACACAGGCGGGCGCCGGACCGCAGGCGCTCGCCGCCGCCGACGAGGCGTCCCGCGCCGCCGTCCTCTGCGCCCCGGGCCCCCGCGACGAGCAGGCCCGCCGGCACGGCAACCTGGGCCACGTCCTCCGGCACCGGGCCGAGGCGACCGGCGACCCGGACGCGGTCCGGGAAGCGGTCGCCGCGCTGCGGAAGGCGGCGGAGCTCATCACCTGGAACAGCCCGAGCCGCGCGCAGCTCGGCGCCACCCTCGGCTCGGCCCTGTGCGCGGCGGCCAGAATCCTGGACGACCCCGCGCTCCGCCACGAGGGCGTCACCCGGCTGCGCGACGCCCTCGCCGAGCCCGACGCCCCGCTGCCCTCCCGCGCCTCGTTCCTCTCCGACCTGGGCGTCGCCCTCGTCCAGGGCTCCCCGCAGGACCGCACGGCGTACGAGGAGGGCATCGCCGTCTGCCGCGAGGCCGCCGATGCCGCGCACAGCCCCTACGAACGCACCGTGTACCTCACCAACCTCGGCCTCCTCATGGGCGGTCACGCCGTCAGCACCGGCGACCCGCAAACCCTGGAGGACGCGTACACGGTCGCCCGGGAGGCCCTGGCCGGCGCACCGGACGGGCACCCCGTCCGCGCCCAGGCGCACTGGGTCCTCTCCCGGGTCCTGGACGCCCGGTTCGGCGCGTCGGGCAACCCGCGCGATCTGGCGGACGCCGTCGCCCACGCCCTGCCCGGGATGGCGGGCCTGCCGCCCGGCGATCTGGCCCGGCGCGTCCTGCACGCCCTCGACCTGGCCGACCTGGTGACCAAACGGGCGTTCCGGCACACCCGGACCACCGTGCCGGAGAGCGACCCGGCCGACCTGCGCGCCCCGGCCGCCCTGATCCGCGCCCTCGCCGGGGACCTGCCGCCCCGCTCCCCCGAGCGCGCCCGGGTCCTGGCCGCGCTCGGGCGCTGCCTGCACCTGTCCAGCGACCCGGCCGAGGTGGACGAGGCCGTCGACGCCTTCCGCGAGGCGCTGGCGCTGCCCTCCCCCGAGGACGGCTTCGAGGCCACCACCCGCTTCGCCCTCGGCGCGGCGCTGGCCCACCGCGCGGGGCAGGACGAGCGGGTGTGGCGGGCGGGCGCCGAAGCGATGCGCGGGGCGCTCGCGCTGTTCCCGCCCGGCAGCCCGGCGTACTGGGAATGCCACGCGGAGCTCGCGAACGTCCTCACCGCACGGGCCGACGAGACGACCGGCGTCGAGCTGTACGAGGAAGTGGTGCGCCTCCTCCGCGAGGAGCTGGCACACGCCCCGCTCACGCGCACCGAGCACTCCGTGTTCCGGTCGAACATCGGTCTCGCGCAGGTGAAGGCCGCACTGCGCTCCGGCCGCCCCGAGCTGATCGCCGAGGCGGTGGCGTCCCACCGCGAGGCCATCGCCCGGTCCGCACCGGAGGACATGCTCCACGCCCACCAGCTCCTCTGCTTCGGCGAGGCCCTGCTCGCCCGCGCCGAGTTCTGCTCGGACACCGCCGCGCTGCGGGAGGGCGTCGAGGTGCTGCGCCGGGCGGTCGCCGTCTCCGACGAGGACACCTACGGCGGGTCCGCCTGCCGCACCGCGCTCGGTGACGCCCTGCGCAACTTCGCCCGGATCGCCGCCGACCCCGACGGCCTTCTGGAGGAGTCCGTCCACTGGCACCGCGAAGCACTGGTGATGGCCCCGGGCCCGCCCGACCCGGTGGCCCTGCTCGGCCTCGCGAACAGCCTCTACGCGCTCCACCGCCGCACCCGCGAACCGCGCCGGGCCGAAGAGTCGGTGTTCCAGTTCCGGGCCGCCCTGCGCGCGCTGAGCCCGGCGACGGCCGAGGCGCGCGGCTCGATCCTGCTCGGCCTGGGGGGCATCCAGTGGCTGATGGCCCGCCACACCGGCGACGAAGCCCTGCTGGACGCCGCCGTCGAGACGCTGCGCGAGGCGGTGTCCTGCGCTTCTCCCGCCCGGACCGCCATGGCGCTCACCAACCTGGGCGGCGCGCTCATGGACCGGGGCCGGCGCACCGGGAACCGGGCCTGGATGGCGGAGGCCGTGACGGTGCTGCGGCGGGCCCTCGACCGGAGCCCGCCCGCGGCCATGGAGCGCACGCTCCACCTGAACAACCTCGCCGAGGCGCTGCGCCACTGGGGCGAGCTCACCGGCGACACCACGGGCGCCGCGGAGGCCATCTCGCTGCTGCGCGAGGCGATGGCCGCGGAGAACGGCGACCGGGAGGGCGGCGAGTGGGCCGCGATGAACCTCGCGGACCTGCTGACCGACCTCGCCCGGGCGAACGGCGACACCGACACCGCCGACGAGGCCCGCCGGCTGCTGGAGTCCACCCTGGAGCGGCTCGGCGAGGACCACCCCTCACGATTCTTCGCGCTCCAGAAGCTCACGATGGCCTGCCACGCGCGCGTCGCTCTCGCCGACGACCCGTCAGGACCCGTGGTCCGGGAGGCATGGGCGCGGGCCGCCGAAGCCGCCCGCGCCTCCCTCCCCGGCCTGGCCGAGGACGACCCGAGCCACGCCCTCTCCGCGGTCCTGCTGGCCATGGCGCAGGTCAGCCGCCACGCCCTCGGCGAGCACGTCGACCTGGCGGAGACCCTGCGCCTCGCCCGCGACGCCGCCCGCAACCCGGTCGCGCACCGCGTGGCCCGGGTCGAGGCCGGCCGCGTCTGGGGCCTGGCCGCGCTGCGGACGGGCGACCGCGCCGAGGCCCTGGAGGGTTACGCGTACGCCGTGGGGCTGCTGCCCGGCATCGCCCCGCGCGGCCTCGCCCGCGTCGATCAGGAGGCCCGCCTCGGCGGCACCGACGGGCTGGCGAGCGACGCCGCCGCGCTGGCCATCGAAGCGGGCGACCCGGAACGCGCGCTCGCCCTGCTCGAACAGGGCCGGGGCGTGCTGCTGGGCCAGGGCCTGGAGAACCGCGCCGACGTGTCACGGCTGCACGCCACCGACCCGGTCCGCGCGGCGGAATTCGAGCGCGTCCGCGACGAGTTGAGCGCCCCGGCCGCGTTCTCCCCGGCCCCGGACGGGCCGCCCGGGGCCGGGGAGAGCGCCGAGGCCCGCCACGCCCTGGCCCGCCGCTGGGACCGGCTCCTCACGGAGGTGCGGGGACTGCCGGGCCTCGCGGACTTTCTGCGCCCGCCCTCCGTCCCGGAGCTGCTCTCGGCGGCCGAGGGCGGCCCGGTCGTGGTCGTCAACGTCAGCACCTACCGCTGCGACGCCCTGGTCGTGACCTCCGCCGGAATCGACGTGGTCCCGCTGCCCGGCCTCACCCGGAACACCGTCGCCGGGTGGGCCGCGGAGTACATCGACGGCGTCGACACGGCGTACGGCGCGCGCGGCAAGGACGAGGCCGTCGCCATGATGCGCACCCTGTCCGGCACGCTCGGCCGGCTCTGGGACACGGTCGCGGAGCCCGTGCTCGGCCGCCTCGGCCTCGACACCGCACCGGCCGCCGGGAAGCCCTGGCCCCGGCTGTGGTGGTGCCCGACCGGCCTGCTGTCCTTCCTGCCCCTGCACGCCGCCGGGCGCGGCGGGCCGGACTCGGGCACCTGGGTCATGGACCGGGCCGTCTCCTCGTACACCCCGACCTTGCGCGCCCTGGCCCGCGCCCGCACCGGGCTCACCGGTCCCCGGGGCGGCAGGCCCGCGCCGCTGGTGGTGGCCCTGGCCGAGACGCCGGGGGCCTCGCCGCTGCCCGGGGTCGCACGGGAGGCGGAGGTGCTGGCGGAGCTGTTCCCGGGCGGGCGGCTGCTGGCCGGGCGCGAGGCGACCGTGGACGCGGTCGGCGGGGCGCTCGAAGCGCACCCGTGGGTCCACTTCAGCTGCCACGGGGTCAGCGAGCTGCTGGCCCCGTCCCGGAGCGGCCTCGTCCTCCACGACGGCCGCCTCACCGTCTCCGACGTGGCCGTCCGCCGCCCGGCGGCCCCGGAGCTCGCCGTGCTGTCCGCGTGCTCCGCGTCCCGGGGCGGCACCCGGCTCTCCGACGAGGCGGTCCAGCTGGCGGCGGCCTTCCAGCTCGCCGGGTATCCCCATGTGATCGGCACGCTGTGGCCCATCGCGGACACGCTGGCGACCCGGGTGACCGAGGCGTTCTACGCGGCCCTCGCGCAGGACGTCTCCGGCGGCCGCCCCATCGACCCGGCCGCCGCCCTGCACGGCCCGGTCCGGGCCCTGCGCGACCGCTACACGGCCGCCCCGCACCTCTGGGCGGCGCACATCCACACGGGGCCGTGAGAACCCCGGGCCGTGAGAACAACGGGCTGCAAGGACACGGGGCTGCAAGAACGCTCAGTCCTCGTCCGGCTCCCCCTGCTCGCCGCCCTGCTCCGCCGGTCCGCTCATCACCGAGCCCGAGGGCCCCTGCGGCAGCTCGTCCGGCTCGGCCATGAGGCGGGTGGGCCGGTACGTCTTGGTGGAGCGGAACTCCACCGCCCACTCCGCGAGTTCGTCGTCACTGCCCGGCTCCGGTTCCCGTTCGCTCACCCTCGTCCGCCCCTCTCACCACCGGCCGCCGCCGCTCGGGCGGCAGCAGCACCTCCAGTACGTCGATCTCCTCCGCGCGTACGTACACGCCCCCGGTGCCGGGCACCCGGCCCACGAAGCTGCCGTCCGGCGCCATCCGGTACTGGGCCTCCAGATAGAGGTCCCCGCTGTGCGGATACGCCGAGGCGGCGGACCGGGTCCCCAGCCAACCGCCCACCCACAGCCCGCTCTTGAGCCGTACGCGTACGAAGCAGGAGTCCCGCCCCCGGAACAGCGCGTCCCATGCGGTCGGCGTCGGCTCGTACCGCGCCCGTGCGTCCCGCCGCCGCCAGGCCGCCTCCGCCCAGGCGAGCGCGGCCGGTACGACGACGATCAGCAGCAGCGCGGCGAGACCCGCCTGCCGGGGCTGCCGGGCCACACCCGCGAGGGGTCCCTCGCCGTCGCCCAGGAGCAGCCGCAGCAGCCAGGGCCCGGCGGCCACCACGTACAGCGTGTCGAGCAGGGCACCGGCGGCGATCGCGCGTACGAGGCGGTTCTGCGGCTCCTGCTCGGCGGCGAGCGGTCCGCGCAGGCGCTCCCGGACGGCCTGGTGGAAGACGCCGGGCAGCACGAGGATCAGCAGGATGGTCAGTTGCTGCACCGTTCCAGGGACCATCGTGGTGCCGCACCCCCGTGGCGTGTACGTGCCCGAACCCCGCCGCCCCAGGATGACGCACCGGACGCCCCCGCGTCAGGGGATCCGGCGCCCTCACCCCTTGCGGCGCCGCCGCCCCAGGAGGAGCAGCAGCCCGATCCCGGCGAGCACGGCGACACCGGTCAGCGTCGTGCCCTTCACCGGCACCCCGTCCCCGCCGTCGTCCGTGTCCTTCGTCCCCCCGGCCCGGTGCGTGGCGCCGCCGCCTCCGTCCCCGCTCGCCTTCAGGTCCACCCGCACGACACTGCTCCGCTCACCCTCGGAGCCGTACATGAGGGCGGAGCCGTCCGCCGTGTACGTCACGGACTCGGACTGCGGGAGCAGCGGCGACTCCACGTCGTAGTCCTTGCCGAGGCGCCCGTTCGCGAAGGTGTAGCCGCGGGCGCTGAAGTAGGAGCGCAGGACGAGTTCCTTGCCGTCCGGCGAGAAGGCGCCGTCCGTCACCCAGGGGACCTCGCCGACCCGCTTGAAGACGTTGTCGCCGCCGGTGCTGAGCTTCGCGGGGCCCTCGTACAGGCCGCCGCCGTCCTCGTTCTTGGAGGCGATGTAGACGCGCCCGGTCCTGGGGTGGACCATCAGCGCCTCCGCGTTGCGCGGCCCGTCGGCGTACTTCACGTCGAACTGGGTGGCCCGGACGGTGGCGTCCTTCAGGGTCTTCGGTTCGGGGAAGCGGTAGATCCAGACGTGGTCCCAGCTGCCGTTGAGGTTGTCGCCGATGTCGCCGACGTAGACGTTCCCGTCCGGCCCGATCGAGATGGCCTCGACGTCGCGGGGCTGCCCGACGCCCTTCATGGTGATCGTCGCGACGGTCTTCCCGGTCCGCGAGTCGACCGCGAAGACGTACGGGCCGTCGTCGCTGTCGTTGTGCGTCCAGTAGATCCCCGGGTGGAGGCGGCTCGCGGCGAGGCCGCTGGACTCGGTGATCCGGGGGTCCTCGATCGTGAAGCTCCGGTCGGCCCCGTCGTCGGCGAGCGCGGGGGCCGCGGCGAGGGCGAGGAGCACGGCGGCGCCGAGGGAGGAGGTCAGTCGGTACGAACGCATGGCACAAGTGTCCATCGTCACCTACCGGCGCGTAGCCCGGATCCGCCATGATGACGCCATGCGTTTCATGTGTGTCGGCGATTCCATGACCATCGGGCGCGCCGGCGACTTCACGTGGCGCTACCGCATGTGGCAGCACCTGGAGGCGGCACCGGACGGCCCGCACGAGCTGGTGGGCCCGCGCACGGCCCTCTACGACGCCGGTACGGGCACGGCCTCGTCCTCCGCGTACGCGGCCGACGACTTCCCGCCGGCCGCGCGCCGCCACCTCGCGGGCTGGGGCGAGGGCTGGCTCCACATGGCCCCGCTGATCGGGGACGCGGTGGCCGCGCACCGCCCGGACGTCCTGCTGGTCTCTCTCGGCCTGATAGACCTCGGCTTCTACACGGACAGCGCGCAGACGGCGGAGAACGCCGCCGCGTTCCTGACCGCGGCCCGCGAGGCGAACCCGCGCGTCCGCGTGGTCCTGCTCCCGGTGATCCCGAACATACGCGCCGAGACGGACGCCCCGTTCGCGGCGGAGTGCGCCCGCTTCAACGAGCTCCTGGCGAAGACGGCGGCCAACCTGTCCACCCCGTCGTCCCCGCTCCTCCTGGCCTCCCACCCCGCGACGTACGACATCCACACCGACACGTACGACGGCACGCACCCCGGCCCCACGGGCGAACACCACCTGGCCGCGGCCTTCGCGGACGCGCTGCACGAGGCGTGGGGGGTGGGCGGCCGGTACGCCGGGGCGGCCGCTTCAGCGGGCCCCGCCTTCGTGTGACCCACATCTCCCCGCACCAGGGCCTCCGTGGCCTCACAAGTCGGTCCGTTGTTTCGTCTCAGATGAGAAAGACATCGTTCAGGGCCGGCCGCGTCCCCTCGGGTTCTTCGCGTCGTCCCGTGAGCTCAGAAGGATCAAGGGCCATCGCCATGGACGCTCTCCGGTACGTCTTCCTCGTCTTCCACCTCTTCGGCTTCGCCGCGATCATGGGTGGGCTCTTCTACCAGCTGCGGGGCAAGGACCCGGTGACCGCCGGTTACATGGCAGCCAGTGCCGTCGTCCAGCTGGTCACCGGCGCGGGGCTGATCTGGACCCGGCACGCCCTGGACCTGCCGGTGATCGACGCGAAGATGTGGGTGAAGCTCGCCCTGGACGTCCTGGTGGCGGCGGTCGCGCTGATCGGCATGCGGAACAAGCAGGCATGGGCCTTCTACGGCGTCGGCACGCTCACCGCCGGGGCGGTCGTCGTGGCCGTCGCCTGGACGTGACCCCGCGCGCAGTCCTCCCAGCCCTGGTCCTCGAAGACCGGACCAGGCGCGCCCCTCACTCGCGCCCGGAGGGCTTCGCCCGTACGTGCATCCGCTCACCCTGCGGTCCGAACAGGCTCAGGAACTCCACCGGTTCCGGCCCGGCCGCCCCCCACCAGTGCGGCGTGTGGGTGTCGAACTCGGCCGCCTCGCCCGCCGTGAGCACCAGGTCGTGGTCGCCCAGGACCAGGCGGAGACGGCCCGAGAGGACATACAGCCACTCGTAGCCCTCGTGGACGCGTTGCTCGACCGGGCCGGCCGGGCCCGTCGCACCCGGCATGACCTGCTTGTACGCGTTCACACCGCCGAGATGCCGGGTCAGCGGGACGAAGGTCATCCCGTGGCGTTTGAAGGGGCGGAAGGTGACCCTCGGATCCCCCGTGTCCGGCGCGCCGACGAGTTCGTCCAGCTGGACGCCGTACGCCTTCGCCAGCGGGAGCAGGAGCTCAAGGGTCGGTTTGCGGCCGCCCGACTCCAGGCGGGAGAGCGTGCTGAGCGAGATGCCCGTCGTCTCGCTCAGCTGTGTCAGCGTCGTCCCGCGCTCGGTGCGCAACGCGCGCAGGCGGGGGCCGACGCCGGTCAGGACGGCGGCCAGGTCATCGTCACCCATCGGGTCTGCCATGGTTCCATTTGCCGACCCGGCAACGCGTCTTGTCAAACGGTGGCACCACCGGCGGCCCCGGGAGCGTCCGGATGCGCCGGACCGATCATCGCCATCGACAGCCGCGTGAACTCACTGGTCAGCCACGCCGGCGGCACCTGGCGCGGCCGCCGCCCGTGGTGGGCGAGCAGTTCGTCCACCGACCGCGTCAGCACCTTCACCACCACGGCGAGATCACCGTCCACCCCGTGTCCCCGCGTCCGGGCCCGCTCGGACTCCGCCGTCAGGAACTCCACCCACACCGAGCGCCACATCGTGAGGTGCTCCTCCATCGCCCGGCTCACGCCCAGCACCTCCACGAAGGCCACCCGGGCCGCCCGCGGGTCCCGCGTGACGGCACGGACGTACGCGTCGAAGAGCCTGCGGACGCGCTCCTCGGTCGGGCAGGTGTCCATGCCCTCCGCCGCCAGCTCCGCCTGCGCCGCCTGCATCCCGGTCATCGCGACCTCGTCGTACAGGTCGGTGAGCAGCGCCTCGCGCGACGCGAACTCGCGGTGGAAGTCCCGCACCTCCACCTGCGCCTCCGCGCACAGGTCCTCGACGGACGTGTGGGCGTAGCCGTACACGGCGAACAACGTCCGCCCCGCCTCCATGAGTTGCGCACGCACCCGCGCGGGGTCGCGCACCGCTCGCACGCCGTCCCAAAGCCGCACCACGGTATTCACCACGGGTCCTCCTCAGTCCGTACCGGCCCCCGGCCACCACTGTCCACGCCTTGCCGCATCCACGGCAAAGACCGCCACACCACGAACGGACGTGCGCTTCACGGCGCCGCCGCCTCCGCTTGCAGGATCGCCGCCACCCGTTCGCGCCAGGGTCCCTGTCGCTGCGGCCACTTCGCGAAGTGCGCTTCCTCGGCCGCCTGCCGGGCGCACGGGCCGCACAGCGTCTCGTCCGCCCTGGGTCGGAACACATGCTCCGGCCCGTCCCCCTCGCACGTCACGTGCGGCCTGACCGTCGCCACCGGCGCGACGGGCGCGGGTGCCTCCGGCAGCTTGTGCACGAGGCGGTGGCGTACGAAGCCGTAGGCCGACCGTACGCCTTCCGCCGGGAGGGTGTTCACCAACGCCTGCCGCAGATCCGCCGCCTTCACGCCCCGCCGCAACCAGTCCGCCGCCGTCTCGGACAGGCTGCGCGCCTCGCGTACGCCGAGGTGCAGTTGCGGGCTCGTGTGCCGCAGCGAGAGCAACACGCGCTCGGCCTGGGCGACTTCCGGGTCTGTCGCCGCGACCGGCCCGGCCACTGCGACCGCAGCCGCCTCGGCCGCAGGCGCTTCGGTGGGTGGGTGGGGGTTGTTCTCCTCATGTTCTTCTTCAACCTCTGGTTGGGAAGACCCGACCGACCGAGTGCCCGCTTGACCGCCCGCCCGTGACCGATCAGTCGGTTCGGCCTGCGCGTTCGCCGTCCTGAGCGTCCGCGCCTCCTCGTCCGTGAGCGGCACGTTGGAGAACAGCTGATCAGTCATCCACAGCCCGCCCTGGCCCTGCCATCGCCACTCATGGACGTAACCGGCTTCCTTCAGCTGGGACTTGGCCTTCTGGTACGCCCGGCCCTTGATGCCGATCCTCTTCGCGTGATCGCTCAGCGCCTCGCTCGCACGAGACTCGGGCAAACCCTGCACATACATGATCAGAACCTTTGCGTCACTGCTCAGATTCGAATGACGCACGACATCATGCGCGGCCTTCACATAGGCGCGGGAGGGCGAGATAGCATGCCAAAGCATCTTCGGTGGACCTCTGATCCATCTGTGGGTGAAGGCCCTCGGACCAGGTGTTGGGAGCACCCCCGAGGGCCGCCCCGTGTGCACGGTCGCACACGGAGCGTAACGACGCGATCAACGTACAGCAGAAATCCCGTCCGACACCACCTTGGTTAGCAGCTCGAACAGAAGTGCTGTATCCACGAACGGATCGTCGGCCGTCGGCTCCGAACGCCAGTCCAGCGGGTACGTCAGCCCGCGAAGCGCGGGCACGCCCACGAAGTCCGAGCCCTTGCGCACAAGTGCGTCCACGCCCGCCGGCCAGCGGTAGGCACGCGCCGTGCCGGGCGGGACGAGGAAGTACACGCTCCGCATCCCGATCCACGAGCGGATGATCGGACCGGCCTGGAAGTCCGTGAACTGCATGAGCTCGTACGAGACTTGCTCGCCGAGCACGCCGGAGATCCGGACCGCGTCGAAGTGAATGCCCGCGTGCCGCAGGGCGTGGCCGCTGGCGGGGATCCAGGAGGGCACCGGGTTCGGTGAATTTTTCGGTTCCATACGGTAAGCGTCGGCGCCCGCACTTACCGTGACCAGGGACACAAGGCGTCTGTGCACTGTTGTGCACTTGGAGGTGGGGCTGTGCACTCCGGCAATACCGGCGGCGGCAACGCTGCGATGTTCGGCGCGCTGTTACGGCACTACCGCGAGCAGGCCGCACTGTCCCAGGAGGCGCTGGGGCTCAGGATCGGCTTCTCCAAGTCACAAGTGGCCATGGTGGAGAGGGGGCACAGACCGCCGAAGGGGAACTTCGTCCCCAAGGCGGACTCGTCTACGGGTGCGAACGGTGCTTTGATCACTGCTGCGTTGAAGCTTCAGTTCAGCCACCTCGCGTCCTGGTTCGCGCCGTTCGCCGAGGAAGAGGCCAAGGCCGTGGCGAGATGTGAGTACGAGCAGAGCGTCATGCCCGGGCTGCTCCAGACCGAGGCGCACGCGTACGCCTTGTACCGGTCAACGTGTCCGCCGCTCGACGAGGACGAGATCGACAATCTGGTCGCAGGGCGCCTGGCACGCCAGGCCCTGCTGACGCGCAGGCCGCCAGCGGACATCAGCTTCGTCCTGGAAATGAGCGCGCTCACTCGCCCCATCGGAGGACGGGACGTGCACCGGGCACAGCTGCAACACCTGCTCGATGTAAGCGAGTTACGGAATGTACACATCCAGGTGATGTCGCCCCACCGGGAGACGCACGTCGGGCTGAGCGGGTCGTTCGTCCTCCTGGAGACGGACGACAGGCGTCGCTTGGCGTACCTGGAGGTCCAGGGAAGAAACTTCCTTGTGAGCGAGCACCCCCAACTGGGAGACTTGTTCGCCACCTATGGAATGCTGCGGACTCACGCTCACGGGCCCGAAGAGTCGCGCGAGCTAATCAAGCGGACAGCAGAAGGACTATGAGCACTGACCTCAATTGGTTCAAGAGCAGCTACAGCGGCCAGAACGGCGGCAACTGCGTCGAAGTCGCGACCTGCCCCCACACCGTCCACGTCCGCGACTCCAAGGACATCACCGTCCCCGCGCTCGCCGTCTCCCCCGGCGCCTGGGACACGTTCATCCGCCACACCGCCGCGTAACGCGGCCCCGCGCCGATGTCACATTCGGCGGCCGGGCGGTGTCTCCATGTCAAACAGCCGAACGACTACGGAGAACACCATGGCGCTGCGCATTCCCAAGGCCGAGATTCCTACCGGGCTCCGCGAGAACCTGATCAAGCAGCTCGGCTCCGTGCCGGAGCCCCACGAGGTGCTGTGGAACCACCCCGCGCTCGCTGACGCCAACCAGCAGTTCGCGTCCCAGGTGGCGACCTGGGACGCGGCCGACGCGAGCCTCAAGACCTTCGCGCACATGGCGGTCGCGGCGCAGATCGGTTGCAGCTGGTGCCTGGACATCAACTACTTCGCCGCTCTGAACCAGCGTCTGGACCTGGCCAAGGCGAGCCAGGTCCCGCGCTGGCGGGAGTCGGAGGTGTTCACACCGCTGGAGCGGGAGGTCATGGAGTACGCGGAGGCCATGACGAACACGCCCCCGACCGTCACCGATGAGCTGTCGGCGAGTCTGCTCGACCGGCTCGGCCCGGCCGCGCTGGTCGAGCTCACCGTGTTCATCGGCTTCGCGAACCTGGCGGCCCGGTGCAACACGGCGCACGGGATCACCTCGCAGGGCTACTCCGATGCCTGCGAGGTCCCGTTGGCCGCTCGCGGGACGTCCGACGGGGCGCCGACGGCATGACGCAGGACCCGTTCGTCACCCATCGCAGCCTGCTCTTCACGGTCGCCTACGAAATGCTCGGCTCGGCGGCCGACGCGGAGGACGTGCTTCAGGAGTCCTGGCTGCGGTGGGCCGGGGTGGACCGGGCGCGGGTGAGCGACCCGCGGGCGTACCTCGTCAGGACAGTGACGCGGCAGTCGCTCAACCGGCTGCGGACGCTGGCGCGCAGTCGCGAGGACTACGTGGGCGAGTGGCTGCCGGACCCGTTGCTGACCACGCCCGACGTCGCCGAGGACGTGGAGCTCGCGGAGAACATCTCGATCGCGATGCTGACCGTCCTCGAAACGCTCGGGCCGACCGAGCGGGCCGTGTTCGTGCTGCGCGAGGTGTTCGAGCTGCCGTACGACGAGATCGCCGGGGCCCTCGGGAAGTCGGCGGCGGCCGTCCGGCAGACCGCGCGGCGGGCACGCGAGCATGTGGCGGCCCGGCGGCCGCGCGTACGGGTGAGCCGGTCGGAGCAGCAGGCCGTGGTGGAACGGTTCCTGCTCGCCCTGCGCACCGGGGAGCTGGAGGCACTGGTCGAGATCATGGCGCCGGACGTGGTCCTGATCGCCGACGGTGGTGGACTCGCGCCCGCCGCGCTGGCCCCGGTCCACGGGGTCGACCTCGTGGCGCAGGTCCTCGCGCGGGCGGCCGGGGTGACAGCGACGGCCGTGTGGCTTAACGGGGCCCCCGCGGGCCGCATCGAGATCGACGGCGAGCTCGCCACTGCGGTGAGCCTCGTGGTGGAGGAGGGCCGGATCAGCCGGGTCTACCTGATGCGGAATCCGCGGAAGCTGACGAGGCTGGACGAGCCTGTTCCGCTCGCCACGTAGGCCCTCCGCTGCTGCCCCCGCAGGGCTATGCGCCGTCCCGCGCCGCGAACACCTCGCGCGCCGCCGTGAGCCCGTTCAGCGCGGCCGGGAAGCCGGCGTAGCCGGCCATCTGCGTGATGACCTCCACGGCCTCCTCCCGCGTGCCGCCCACGTTGAGCAGGCCGTGGAGGTGTACGCGGAGCTGCGGGCCGACCGTGCCGAGGGCGGTGCACAGGGCCACGGTGACGAGTTCGCGGGTCGGGAGGTCGAGGCCCGTACGCGAGTACACGTCGCCGAACGAGAATTCCAGCACGTAGCGGGCGAGGTCGGGCGCGATCTCCTTGAGGGAGTCGATGACCTGCTGCCCGGCGTGGCCGTCGATGTCGGCGAGGGCCTGCCGACCGCGTTCGAAGCGGTCGCCGCCCTGGTCGGCGGAGGAGTCGGCGGGGACGAACGCGGGCTCGTCGGGGCGTGACTCGAAGACCTCGCGGGCGGCGGTGAGGCCGTTGAGGGCGGCGGGGAAACCGGCGTACACCGTGACGTGGATCAGGACCTCGACGATCTCCTCACGCGTGCAGCCGACGTTGAGCGCGCCGCCGATGTGGAAGCGGAGCTGAGGCGCGGCGTTGCCCATGGCGGCAAGGGCGGCGACGGTGCTCAACTGGCGCTGGCGGCGGGTGAGTCCGGGGCGTGTGTAGATGTCGCCGAAGCCGAACTCCACGATGTAGCGGCCCATGTGCGGGGCGATGTCGGCGAGGCCGTCGATGACGGCGTCCTGGGCTCCGTTCGCGACCTCGCTGAGGGCCGCGTAACCACGCTCGTACCGGTCGTTCTGCTGTTCGCTGGTCATGTCGGAGACGGTAGGAGTTGGAGTGCACTCCAACGCAAGCGAGTGCCGCGAAAACCCTTCGAGCGGGCGCGCCGGTGACTGCGATGATGCCCGGATGGACGCTCCGACCCCCCTGGACCTGGACACCTGGCCGCGCCGGGAGCACTTCGCACATTACCGGCGCCGCGTGCCGTGCACGTACTCGATGACGGTGGAGGTGGACGTCACCGCGTTCACGGCCGCGCTGCGGCGCTCGCCGCGCAAGTCGTACGTGGCGCAGGTGTGGGCGCTGGCGACGGTGGTGAACCGGCACGAGGAGTTCCGGATGTGCCTGACGGACTCGGGCGACCCGGCGGTGTGGCCGGTGGCGCATCCGGCGTTCACGGTGTTCAACGCGGAGCGGGAGACGTTCGCGTGCGTGTGGGCGGCGTACGACGCGGACTTCGGGGCGTTCCACGACGCGGCGGCGCCGCTGCTGGCGGAGCACGCGGGGGCGACGGAGTTCTTCCCGCAGGGCCCGCCCCCGCCGAACTCCTTCGACGTGTCGAGCCTGCCGTGGCGCGCCTTCACCGGCTTCAACCTCAACATCCTTGAAGGCTACGACCACTTGGCGCCGATCTTCACGCTCGGCCGGTACGTGTCGCGCGACGACCGCGTCCTCCTCCCGCTGGCGGTGCAGGTGCACCACGCGGCGGCGGACGGGTTCCACACGGCGCGCCTGGTCGATGAGGTGGAGGCGCTGATGGCGGACGCGGCGGGGTGGGTGGGATAGCGGCGTCAGGTGTTACGGCCGATCGGCGGCGGGTGGGGGCCACGCTGCGCGAAGGGGCCACCCCGGCATACGCCGGACGATGACAGTCGGCCCGGATATTCTGAGCCACGATGTTCCGCTCGCGGTCGGACGTATTCCTCTCGCGAGCGGGAGCCGTCCGTCGCACCCACTCGATAGGTTCCCCCATGCCCGGCCGTCTCCTCGAACTGCACGTCGAGAACTTCCGCAGCCTGCGCGACGTGACCGTGCCGCTCGGCCCGCTCACCGTATTGGTGGGCCCGAACGGGGCGGGCAAGTCCAATGTGCTGAAGGTGTTCGACTTCCTGGCCGACATCATCCGTACCGACCTCCAGCCGGCGCTCGACGCACGTGGCGGCTTCGACGAGGTGGCCTTCTGGGGAGGGAACAGGCCGCCAACCTCCATGCGCATCCACCTCAAGGCGACATGGACGACCAACTCCACCCGCAACGCACCGGACGAATACGACCTGACCATCCGCCGGCGCTCCCTGCGCTCGAAGGTGCCAGGCGAGCATTCGCCCTACTACGCGCTTTCCCGCGAGGAGAGCTTCGCATTCAAGCGCAGGCAGGGCCGTGGGCGACGCATCACCATCAAGGGTGAGGAGGCCCGCATTCACGACGTACGAGCGGGCGAAAGCAAGGACAGCGGCAACTTCAGCATCCGTAGGCTGAGCAGCGGACTGTCCACGCTCCCACGCCTCGGGCCCGCTGACGGTGGCGACGAAGTGACCCGGGTGGCCGATCGGTTGTCGTCCTTTCGGCTCTTCGACGTGGACGTGGCCGCCGCGCGGCAACCGACGCGCCTACGTGGCGCGGACTTCAGCACCCTCTCGCCGCACGCCGAGAATCTGGCCGGGTTCCTGATCCACCTGAGCAGCCGTGAGGAGACCTGGGACAATCTGGTCACCGATGCCCGCGAGGTGCTGCCACAGCTGGAGAACATCGAATTCGAGGAGGTCGGCGGGGCGACCGACCAGCTGACGGTCGTACTTCGCGAGCGCGGCCTGCGCCGCCTCACCCCGCTCGCCGACGCCTCCTACGGGACGGTCCGGCTTCTGGGGCTGCTCGCCCTGCTGTACGACCCGAATCCCCCGGCATTCACGTGCATCGAAGAGATCGATCACGGGCTGCACCCGCAAGCACTCGAACTCGTTGTGCAGCGCCTGCGCGAAGCAGCCGAGCGAACCCAGTTCATCGTCGCCACCCACTCCCCTGCCTTGGTGAACCGGCTGAATCCGGGCGAATTCGTCGTGTGCGACCGTTTCGACGATGGAGCCTCCATCATCCCCGCGCTCACTGTCGACGAGGTAAGAGACATCGTTCGCGAGTCCGGTGAACAACCACTCGGAGAGCTCTGGTTCTCCGGAGTGCTTGGCGGAGACCTCACCGGAGGTGAGCTTTGACTCCGAAGCGGAGGCACGGCGGCGGGCGAGCGACCCGGGCGCAGGAACGCGGCGTCGTCGTACTTGCCGGTGAGGACCGGAACGACTGCGCGATCCTGGCCGAACTCATACGCGCGCACCGGCCCGACATCGGTGCCGCAGCCAAGCTCGTCCGCATCAACGACCCGGTACGGCTGCGCCGGAAGTCCGGCCCGAAACTCACTGCTGCCGTGGAGGTCCTGGTCGGCAAGGCGCGGGCCAAAGCCCGTCAGCAGCGGGCCGAACTGCACGGCTTCGTCGTCCACGAGGACCTGGACGGCTTCACCGACGCCCACTACGGGCAGATCCGCAGGACTCTGGCCGACGAACTCGCGCGCCAGTGCCCCGGCTTCCGGACCGCGTTCGCACTCGCTGCTTGGGAGAGCGAGGGCTGGTTGCTGCTTTTCCCAGAGGCATTCCCTCATGTACACCCCCGTTGGAAGGTCCCCACTCACCTACTCGACAAGGACACCGGGCGAGTGAAGGACGCCAAGGAGGAGCTGAAACGAGGGCTTGGTATGCCACTCTTCCGGGAAAGCGACGGGCCGGCGGTGGCCCGTGAGGCACAGCAGCGCGGACTGATTCCCTCCCCGCGCGGCACCAACCGCTCGTACGAGGACTTCGTCGGCGATCTCGCGAGCTGGAACTGACACCTAGACCATTGCGTTGAGGACCCGCATCGCCTCCCGGGGGTCGTCCACGGCGAACCGCACCTCGCGGACGTCCTGCGGCGGCTGCCCCGGCTTGGGCGCGACGGAGTACGGCTCGCGCAGGGTGACGCTGAGGGTGGTGGAGTCGCCGATGGGCATCGCGAGCACGCCGTCGTCGATCTGGACGGCCCTGCGGTAACCGCTGTGGCGGCTCGTGCGCACGGACTCGATGAGGTCGAGGGGGACGGTGATCTGCACGAAGTGCGCGAAGCGGAGGACGAGCCGGCCGCCCCCGACGACGTGCGGCCGGACGGACAGGGCCGCGACGAATCCGATGAGCCAGAGCACGCCGTACGCGGAGAGGACGAGGAGGGCGATGCGCACGGGGGCCCAGGGCACGAGGAATTCGGCGAGCGCGATCTCCAGGGGCGCGAGGAAGACCATCACCCACATGATGGGCCTGATCTCGCCCCCGTACGCCAGGACCGCGCACCCGTCGGGCACGTCCGGCTTCCGCCGCACCCACCGCCACAGCGCCCGGAACAGCCCGAACTCCATCCCGACGACCTTGGCGAGGGGCCCGGGCAGCACGGCCCTGAGGGACCGCTCCAACGCGGCCTGCCCGTCGGCCCCGTCCCGCCGGGACGCCCGATAGGCCCGCCCGGCGAGGACGACCTCGACGAGCACGACCCCGCCGAGCACCCCCTCGACGGCAAGCCCCACGACGACGGCCTCACCGACCCCGAAGACCCCGCCCCAGACAAGCCCCACTTCGACCAGCACGACAAAGGGCGCCACCCACCGAACCGCCTCCGCCGACTTCCCCCGCATGGCAAACCCCCTCCCCCCCACCCTCGGGCAGAGAGCCGCCACCTGTCGAGACGACCTCCTTCGGGTGGCCGGATCCGGCCCGCCCCGGGCGTCAGCCCCGCAGCTCCGCCAGGTCCTCCTCGCTGAGCACGATGCCCGCCGCTGCCATGTTCTCCTCCAGGTGCGTGAGGTCGCCCGTGCCGGGGATGGCGAGCATGACCGGGGACGAGGCCAGGAGGCGGGCCAGCTGGACCTGGGGGACCGTTGCGCCCAGGCGGGCCGCGACCTTGTCCAGGCGGCTCGTGTCCAGGGGGTCGCGGCCACCGCCGAGGAGGAAGAACGGGACGTACGCGATGCCGGCGGCCTCGCACTCCGCGAGCAGGGCCAGATCGTCCGCGTAAGGGTTCTGGACGCAGACCACCGGGGCGATGGCGCGGGCCTCCGCGAGCTGGGCGGCGTCGATGTTGCTGACGCCCAGGTGGCGGATCAGGCCCTCCTCGCGGAGGGCGGCCAGGGCGGCGAAGCGTTCGGCCACGGACTCGCCGCCGGGGCCGCTCATGCCGCCCACCCGGAGGTTGACGACATCCAGCCGGTCGACGCCGAGGGTACGCAGGTCCGCCTCGACCAGGGCGCGCAGCTGGTCGGGGGTGGCCTGACCGCTGGGCATGCCGTCCGGACCGGGCAGGGGCCCGACCTTCGTCGCGATGACCAGGTCGTCGGGGTAGGGGGCCAGCGCCTCCCGGATCAGGTCGTTGGCGCGGACGTCGCCCCTGGCGTAGAACGCGGCGGTGTCGATGTGGTTCACGCCCAGCTCGACGGCCCGGCGCAGGACCGCGATGCCGTTCTCCGGGGAGCGGACGGGGCCGCCGAACGTGCTCATGGGCAGGCGCATCGCGCCGAAGCCGAGACGGTTGACGGAGAGGTCGCCGCCGAGGGCGAAAGTGGTGGTCGTCATGGCTTCATGCTCCCCGGGGACCCGGGGACGGCCCAGCGCGTGGCAGGTTACTGCCAGACTTGCGGGATGCGGAACGAACAGATCTTCTCGGTCCACGGCGACGCGGAGCTGCTGGCGCGCGCCGGACACCTCCTCGAATCCGCCCGCACCGAGTTCCTGTGCGCCGCCCGCACCCTGACGACCTGGCCCCGGCCGCAGACCTGGACCACGCCGGGACCCGGCTTCACCACCCGGAAGCTGCTCACTCCGGCGGCCCTGGCGGACGAGGCGACGCGGGAACACCTGCGCCTGGTGCTGGGCGCGGGTGCCCAGGTGCGCATCACCGACGCGGAGCTCCCGCACGAGACGATCATCATCGACCGCCGGGTCATGATCCTCGCGGGCCGCGAGGCGCCGACCGGCCGCGAGTACTCCGTGACGACCGCGAGGAACATGATCGACGGGGTCCACTCGCTGTTCGACGCGATGTGGGACCGGTCGGCGGACTACGACGCGTACCTCGCCACGGACGCCCCGCAGCTGACCCCGGATTCCCGCCAGGTCCTGGAGGCGCTGAGCACGGGCCGCACCGACGACTCGGCCGCCCGCCACCTCGGCCTCTCCCTCCGCACGTACCGCCGCCGGGTGGCGGACCTGATGGTGACGCTGCAGGCGGCGTCCCGCTTCCAGGCGGGCCTGCGAGCGGGGAAGCTGGGGCTGCCGGGGGGCGGGGGGCGGTGACCCCCGAGGCGCCCCTCGCGCCGGAGCCCCCTCGGTCCCTACGGGGGGAATGACCGATGAGCCCCGGAACCCCCTCGCGGGCACGGTCTACGAAACGCGGGCCCTCCGGCGTACGCCCGTCCGTTCTGACCGACGAGACCACCAGCCCCGAGCGGCAGCGCGAAGCCGACGCCGCTTCGGTGGCGTGGCGGTGGTCGTCCGCCGTACGGCTACATGCCCGCCCGCAGTGACCAACCTTCGGGGCGGTTTCGGGGGGACGGGCGGTGCGCGGTCCCCATGTCGTCCCCACGTTCGCCGATGAGTGCGAGGACGACGACAGGGCCCGCTGACCCAACGGCACAGGTGCGCGGTACCGGTCCCCGCGAGGGAGTCCCGTACGCAATCCGAAGAGTTTCCCGGTTCGAGCCCCGGGGGCGGGCACTGCGGATATTCCTTCGATTGGGCGTTCAGTCAAACATTTCCCAAACCTGAAAAAGATCCTCTACATCACTGATGCCCACGAAGGTGAATGCGGCCACAGCCAAGGTACTCAACGTGACCCAGTAGGTCGACCACGTCGTTTTCCCTCTGCGAATTTCTGTATGCAGTTTGTCACCGATGAAGAAGGAAAGTGTCGGCGGGCCAGCAAAACACAAAAGCATGACGACACCCTTGCTCCAGGGCAGCGTGTCCTCCGGCCCGTAGCCGATAGATTGCACGTATTTCAGCGACAGGGCCGCCCCGACGGTAACCCCCACTATCAGCCAAACGAGAAGAAGGATCCCCTCTAGATTCCCGCCGATTTCCTCGCCACTATCTCCGTCCCTGTCGTTTCCCAAAATGCCCCACCCCCTGTTTCCCGTGAAGAGTCAAGGGTATCCGTTACCGCTGTGCCCCGCCATGGAAATGCTCAATAGTATTTTTCCTGCATCACGAATTTTGCCCCGATATTCGCACGGGGTGCACTCGGGCGCCAGGACGACGAGCCGGAGGGGGCGCGGGGCCATGCGTTGCATTGAGCGCTTCCGGTGTGTGGCCACTGATCGGGTGACGGGCCGGCGCGAGATCGGGGCGTGCAGCGGACAGGATCCTGTGCTGTTGAGGGAGGTGTTCGACGTTTCAACTCGGCAGATCGAGAACCGGACGCTTGGCGTCTGCCGGCATGACTCGGCAACCCCCTTGACCTCACCGCGACGTGATCCACGCCGCGAGCCCGCTTCCCGTGGCCGTGGCGAGGGCTGCCACCAGCCATCCGGGGACGTGCTGAATGGTCAGGTGCAGTCCGCCGCAGCGCAGTTCGAGGAACGGCCGAGGGGTGTGCGACGGCATGACGGTGCCTTTGGACATGGTGGTGCCCCTCTCTGGACGGGCGGGGTGCCGGAAACGGCACTTTCGAGACTCCGCAGATATGCGGTTCGTCGCTCCTGAAGGTAAGCCCCCCAGTCCCACAACTGACAGCGAATCAACAAAAGTTCAGTTACATAGGGGAAATAATCTCGGCGCCGGGAAGCATGAAATGGCCGCGATGTGGGTATCCTCGCGCGCGCTACTTTGTAGGTCGCCACTGTGAATGCGTGATGTCGGCTTGATCGTGCAGCCGTCTATGGTCAGACCGGCGGCCTCTCCGCTCCGTTGGCGTGCCGCCCGGCTTCGCGGGCACCCTCAGTCCAGCGTGACCCGCGCCGTCACCGGCAGGTGGTCGCTGCCCGTCGCCGGAAGTGTGCGGACCCGGCCCACCGTCGCCTCCCTCGCCAGCACCTGGTCGATCCTGGCCAGCGGGAAGGACGCCGGGAAGCTGAACGCGAATCCGCGCCGCGATACGTTGAGCCGGGACGTCAGGGGGGCGATCCCCCGGTCGTCCACCGTGGCGTTGAGGTCGCCGAGCACGATCACCGGGCCCGTGGTCTCCGCGTCGAGCGCCCGGCCCAGCAGCCGGGCGCTCTCGTCGCGGCGGGCGGTGCCGAGGCCGCCCGCGCCGAGCCGGAAGGACGGCAGGTGCGCCACGTACACCGCGACCTCGCCGTGCGGGGTGCGGGCCACCGTGCGCAGGCCCCGGCTCCACGGCTCCGCGATGCCCTCCGGCCTGATGTCCACCGCCCGGGTGCCGGTGAGGGGGTGCCGCGACCAGATCCCGACCGTGCCCCGGACCTCGTGGAACGGGTACGCCCCCGCCAGCTCCTTCTCGTACGCCGGCAACGCCTCCGGGACCAGTTCCTCCAGCGCGATCAGGTCGGCGCCCCGGGCCGCCAGCGCGCGGGCCGTGCCCGCCGGGTCCTCGTTCACGTCGCTGACGTTGTGCTGCACCACGACGAGGTCACGCGGGCCCGGGTCCGCCGCCGGGAGCAGCAGCCCGCCGAACGCGTACGCCCACGCCGCCACCGGCAGCACCACGGCTGCCGGCGCGAGCGCGGACCGGCGCAGCACGGCGAGGGCCGGCAGCGGTACGACGGCGAGGCCGAGCCAGGGCAGGAGCGATTCCAGCAGGCTGCCGAGGCGGCCGGGGGTGTTGGGGACGAGGCCGGGGGCGACGAGGAGGAGCGCGGTCAGGGCGGCGAGTGCGGCGAGGACCTTGCCGCGCTGCCAGGGACCGGGGGCCTCGGCGCCCCGCTCCCGTACGCGCCACCTCGCGGCGGCCCTCCACCGCACCTTCACGCCCGCCCCCGATGCCCCGACCTGCGCAGCCGGGACCGTACCGCGCGCTGTGCCACCGGGCCCAGGCCCTCCAGCGCGGCGGCCAGGGCCGCGAGCTGGTCCAGGGACGCCAGGGCCCGTTCCGCGCCGGACGGGTCGACGCCCTCGTACAGTTCGAGGCCGACGAAGGCCGCCGACGCCGCCTTCGCCAGGCCCGTCACGTCCACGAACTCGGCGAGCGGTGTGCCCGCCAGGACACGGGCGAGGACCCGCTCGATCTCGTCGGTCCACAGCGTGAGGCCCGCCGCCGTGGCCGCCGCGAGGCGCGGCTGCGTCTGCCCCCCGGCGAGCAGCTGGCCCAGCACGGCGACGTGGCCGCCCGCGCGCTCGGAGGCGTTCAGCTCGCGGGCGACGGCGAGGAGTTCGCCCAGGGAGCGGACCCCGTCCAGGCGTTCCCGGTAGGTGGCGAGGCGCTGCTCGGCGCCGTACCGGCAGGCGGCGGCGAGCAGGTCGTCGACGGTGCCGAAGTGGTAGAAGACCAGCGCCTGGTTGACCCCGGCCGTCGCGGCGATGCTCCGCGCGGAGGTCTTCGCGATGCCCTGCTCGGTGAGCGTGGCGAGGGCGCCGGTGAGGAGCTTGGTGCGGGTGTCCCCGGCGGCGGACGCGCGGCCGGCGTTGCCCCGCCGCGCCCCGGAACCGGAACCGTTGCTTTCCGCGGCAGCGGCCCCGCTCATGCCCGCACCTCCTCGCGTACCGGCCGCAGGTCCCGCCGTATCCCGTGCGTCGGTGCGTACTCCGCAGTGAACGAGCCCTCGTAGCCGAACAGGGGGCCGAAGCGGCGGTTGGTGACGCGGACCTGGATGCGGAAGCGGGCCGTCGCCTCGTCGTACGACTCGCGGACCACCGCGTCGCCCCCGATCAGCGCGGGCACCCGGACGTCCACCGGGCCCTCCCTGAAGCGGTGTTCGCCGGAGCGGATCACGAGGGCGCCCTCGCGGTCCACCGAGAGGTGGAGGTCGGTCGCGAGGTGCTGGTGCGTGCCCAGGTAGTCCACGACACAGCCGCGTTCCGGGCTGTGGACCATCGTCGCGTCGAAGCGCCGGGGCCCGTCCGGGAAGGCGAACGTCCTGACGAAGGTGACCGTCTCGCGGCCGAAGGTGTCCGTGAAGGGCACGTTCTCGATGGTGAAGGGGATGTCGCGGCCGGTGCGCGGGAGCAGGATGTTGCGCGTCCCGCCCAGCGCGAGGAACGGCCGCACCCACGGGCCGCCGTGCCAGACGCGGTCCATCACCCCGTGCCCCGTACAGGACTCGCCGCTGTCGAGGCCGACCGAGAAGCGGCGCCGGACGCGGGGGTGGAGGCGGTCGAAGTCGGCCCCCAGGGCCTGCCGGAATATCGAGGTCACGGACGCTCCAAGCGGTCGAGGAGGGCGGGCGCGGTGGCGGCGGAGGGACCGCGCCCCGGCGGGCGGCGCAGACAGCGGCGGGCCGCCGGGGTACCGGGCAGCGGCGGCAGCAGCACGGCGGCGACGAGCACCGGCACGGCGGCCGGCAGCGCGGCCCAGGCCGCCGCGGCCACGAGGAGCAGCCGGGCCGCCACCTCCCCCAGCCCCCGCCACAGCGCCCGCTCCGGGGTGGTCCCGCGCTCGCACCACAGCCGCAGCCGGTCGAACGACCAGGCGGTCGCCCAGCCCATCAGCGGCCGGAAGAGGAGGCGGTCCGCGAGCCGGCCCGGACGGCCCCAGCGCGGCTCGTAGTCGTACCCCGTGAGGAAGCGGAGGCCGCCCTCCGCGCAGGGCACGTAACGCCAGTAGCCCCGGCCCTCCGTCAGGAACGACAGCGGATGCGCGCAGGCGAACCGGAGGGCCGACGTCCGCGTCCCGTCGGGGCGGTGGCGCTCGCCGGCGGAGATCCCCGTGCCGGAGACGAGGAGCCAGGGCAGCACCCGTACGCCGTAGGTGAAGCGCTGCGGCTCCACCTCCGCACCCGGCAGGTACGCGATCCGCGTGAACCGCAGGTCCCAGCGCTGGTGCTGGGCCGGGTCCTGGCTGCGTTCCCAGAGGCGGTCCAGGTCGGTCCTGACCCGGGCCTCGACGTACAGGCCGCCACTCATGCTTCCCCACCCCCGTGTTTTGAGCAGTCGCTCAAACGGCGACGGAGCAGACAGTAGAGGAGTTTGAGCGACTGCTCAAGTGGCGGACCGGATGGCCGCCAGTGGGGGGACTTCGGCGGGCGAGCGGGTGGTCGACGGCCTCGCCGCCCCGGGACCGCCGGGCGCACGGGCTTACGTTCCCGGGCATGAAACGCACCGCTGCCTTCGCCGCGACGGCCTGCCTCCTGTGCCTGGCCGCCGCCACCGCCGCCACCGCCCCCGCCTCGGCCGACTACTCCGGCAACCCGCTGGCCGGGGACAACGGCTTCGGGGTGCTCGTCCAGGACGACGCCGTCCTGGGCAGCACGGAGACCGAGGGTTCCGTGGCCATCGGCGGGAACCTCACCTACGGGCCGGGGTACAACGTCGCGCTGCACACCCCCGGCACGTTCACCGCGCCCGGCGACGACCACCCGACCGCCCTGCTCGTCGGCGGCAGAATCGATCATGCGGCCAGCTCGCCGCAGGGCGTGCTCCAGGTCCTCAACGACGGCTACGTGAAGGTCGGCGACCCGACCGGCTCATCGGTCCTGGACGAGGACTCCAACGGCGCCGAGGTGAACACCCGCATCGTCGCCGCGGGGGCCGGGTACGACTCGACGCCCCGCGTGCAGCAGACGGTGCGCCAGCCGGTCGAGTCCGTCACCGACACCACGGGCCTGCCGGACCTCGACGCCCTCTTCGCGGACTTCCGCGACCGCTCGGACGCCATCGACACCTGCGAGACCAACGTCGTCCTGCGCGACGCCTCCGGCACCCCGCTGCCCGACCAGACGGGCTTCCCCGCCGGGACGAGCGCGCACATCACCCTCACCGAGGGCGAGACGAACGTCCTCCGGCTGACCGGCGAGCAGCTGAACAACCTGTCCGAGATCACCTTCGACAACCAGCCGAACGCGGACACCCCGTTCGTGGTCGACGTCGACACGACCGGCACGGACGGCACGTACGTCTGGCACATCCCGAACCTCGCGGGCGTCTCCGGCGACCAGGCCCCGTACATGCTGTGGAACTTCCCCGACGCCACCGACATCACGATCGCCGACGGCGACTCGCTGGAGGGCACGATCTACGCGCCCCGCGCCCACCTCACGGACCTCGACGCCTCCAACATCGAGGGCTCGATCGTCGTACGGGAGCTGACGGCCGGGCCGCTCAACGCCGACGGCTCCTCGGTGAACGCCGGTGAGATCCACGAGTTCCCGTTCGCCACCGACATCGACTGCGACGGCACGGAACCCTCCCCCTCCCCGAGCCCGACGGGCTCCACGGAGAGCCCCACGCCCACCCCGTCCCCGACGGGCTCCACGGAAAGCCCCACGCCCACCCCGTCCCCGACGGGCTCCACCGAAAGCCCCACGCCCACCCCGAGCCCGACGGGCTCCACGGAAAGCCCCACGCCGACGCCCATCGACACCGCCCCCGGCCCGCACCCGACGCACAGCCACCCCACGGCGCACCCGGGCCACGGCGGCGGGCACCACCACCGGCCGCCGCACGGCGGCTGGCTCGCCGACACCGGCACGTCCTCGACCCTCTACGCGGTGGCCGGCGCCTTCGCCCTGGCCACGGCCGGAATCTTCCTGACGGGCCGCAGGCGCAGGCCGAAGCACTGACGCGGCCTCACCGCCCCGGGAAGCGCTCCCCGCACGCGCTGCAGAACACCGGCGCCGACTCCGGGGACATCCGCCCGCACTCCGGGCACACCCGGTCCAGCGCGCAGGGCGCCTCGCCGCCCTCCCGCGCGTACACCGTCGGCTTCAGCGCCAGGCCGGGGCGGCGGCGGTGGACCGTCAGGTAGGCGAGGCCGTCCGGGCCCGCCGTCAGGGAGCGGCGCGAGGTGCGGGGCAGCCAGGTCGCCGTGGTCGGGGTCAGGGCCAGGGGCTCCGCGCCGTCGCCCGGGGTCAGCCGGCCGCCGCCCGCCAG
This sequence comes from Streptomyces sp. SAS_281, assembly GCF_052542855.1. NCBI lineage: Bacteria > Bacillati > Actinomycetota > Actinomycetes > Kitasatosporales > Streptomycetaceae > Streptomyces > Streptomyces sp. SAS_281. The sequence goes on along the minus strand of NZ_JBMNDO010000033.1, from coordinate 18,830 downwards.
GACCACCAGGAGGACGTCGAGCACGTCCTCCTGGTGCTCCCCGACCTCCGCGCCCGGGGGCAGCCGCACGAGGTTCGCGTCCAGCTCCCTCCCCCGCCGGTCGAGCTGCCACAGGGCGCCCCGGTCGTCGGGGGATGCGGCGGCGAGCAGGTCGTCCAGTACGGCGAGTACCTCGGGAGTCGCGTTCACGCGGACCAGGCTACGACCGCGTATGCCTAAGGTGTACGCCGCCGAACCAGGGAGGCGCAGCGTCATGTCCGACGACAGGTACCCGCCGATCGAACCCCATGACCACGGCATGCTCGACGTAGGCGACGGCAACCACGTGTACTGGGAGGTCTGCGGCAACCCGGCCGGCAAGCCCGCCCTCGTCGTCCACGGCGGCCCCGGCTCCGGCTGCACCGAGGGGCCCCGGCGGTACTTCGACCCGGAGCGCTACCGCGTCGTCCTCTTCGACCAGCGCAACTGCGGCCGCTCCACCCCGCACGCGAGCGACCCGGCCGTCGACCTGCGGCACAACACCACGGACCACCTGATCGCCGACATGGAACGGCTCCGCGCACACCTCGGGATCGACCGCTGGCTGCTGCACGGGGGCTCCTGGGGATCCACGCTGATCCTGGCGTACGCCCAGCGGCACCCGGAGCGGGTGAGCGAGATCGTGATCCCGGCGGTGACCACCACCCGCCGCTCCGAGATCGACTGGCTGTACCGGGGCGCCGGACTCTTCCACCCGGAGGCGTGGGACCGCTTCCGGGCCCACGTCCCCGAGGTCGCGAGCGACGCGACCCCGGACGTGCTCGCCGCGTACGCCCGGCGCACCGTGGACCCCGACCCGGCGGTGCGGGCGGCGGCGACGGCGGAATGGTGCGCCTGGGAGGACGCGGTGCTCTCGGGCGAGGCGCACACGGGGCCTCCCCCGTACAGCGGGCGGCCGGGCCGGGCGCGGGAGGCGCTGGTGCGGATCTGCTCGCACTACTTCTCGCACGGCGCCTGGCTGGAGGAGGGGCAGCTGATCCGCGACGCGGAGCGGCTGGCCGGGATTCCCGGGGTGCTGCTGCACGGGCGGCGGGACCTCGGCGGGCCTCCCGGCACGGCGTGGGAGCTGGCCAAGGCGTGGCCGGACGCGGAGCTGACGGTGTTCGAGGACGCGGGGCATCTGGGCGGGGCGGCGATGAGGCGGGCGGTCCTCGCGGCGCTGGACCGGTTCGCGGGCGCGTAGGGCCTGTCCTCGAAATCCGCGCTTGCTTCGAGCGCGCTCGAAGGAGTTGGCTTGGTGGTCATGAAGTACACGCAGCTCGGACGCACCGGACTCAAAGTAAGCCGCCTCGTCCTGGGGACGATGAACTTCGGCCCCCAGACCAACGAGAGCGACAGTCACGACCTCATGGACGCCGCGCTGGACGCGGGCGTCAACTTCTTCGACACCGCGAACGTCTACGGCTGGGGCGAGAACAAGGGCCGCACCGAGGAGATCCTCGGCACCTGGTTCGCCAAGGGCGGTGACCGTCGCGACAAGGTCGTGCTCGCCACCAAGGTCTACGGCAACATGGGCCCCGACGGCGAGGCGTGGCCGAACCACGACAAGCTGTCGGCCGTCAACATCCGCCGGGCCGTCGACGCCAGCCTGAAGCGGCTCCAGACGGACCACATCGACCTGTACCAGTTCCACCACGTCGACCGGGACACCCCGATCGAGGAGATCTGGCAGGCCATCGACGTACTGATCCAGCAGGGCAAGATCCTCTATGCCGGTTCCTCGAACTTCTCCGGCTACAAGATCGCCCAGGCCAACGAGCGCGCCCGGCAGCGCGGCAGCTACGGCCTGGTCAGCGAGCAGTGCATCTACAACCTGATGGAGCGCGGCGCCGAGATGGAGGTCATCCCGGCCTCCCAGGAGTACGGCCTCGGTGTCATCCCGTGGTCGCCGCTGCACGGCGGCCTGCTCAGCGGCGCCATCCGCAAGGAGCGCGAGGGCGGCGGCGCCCGCTCCACCTCCGGCCGCTCCGGCGACGCGCTGGCCGACCCGAAGGTGCGGGCGCAGGTGCAGGCGTACGAGGACCTGCTGGACAAGCACGGTCTGGAGCCCGGTGAGGTGGGCCTCGCCTGGCTGCTGACGCGGCCCGGGATCACCGGCCCGATCTCCGGCCCGCGCACGCGGGAGCAGCTCGACTCGGCGCTGCGCGCGGTGGAGCTGGAGCTGTCGGCGGAGGTGCTGGACGCGCTGGAGGAGATCTTCCCGGGCCCGGGCCCGTCGCCGGAGAACTTCGCCTGGTAGAGGCGCCTGTCAGCCGAGGGCGGCCGCCACGGCGACGACGGCGAACATCAGTACGAGCACGGCCGCCATGATGCGGTTTCTGGTCTTCGGGTCCACCCGACGAGCGTAACCGGCCCGGCATGCGCACACGCGACGCGGCCCCGCCCCGGAGAACCGGGAGCGGGGCCGCGTCGTCCGCGTACGGACGTGAACCGCTACGCCGCCGCGGCCAGCTGCTCGCGCTGCACGAAGCGGACGTGCGGGCGTCCCGGGCGCAGGTCCACCTTGAGGCGCAGACCGCCGAGGCGGGCCAGGATCACGCCGATGCCGACCGCCGCCGCGAGGGACAGCGCGCCGCCGACCACCATGCCGGTGCGGGGGCCGTACGCGTCACTGATCCACCCGACGATCGGGGCGCCCACCGGCGTACCCCCGGCGAAGACCATCATGTACAGGCTCATCACACGGCCGCGCATGGCAGGGTCGGACGCCATCTGGACGCTCGTGTTGGCGCTGATGTTGGTCGTCAGGCCGATCATGCCGATCGGCACCAGCAGGACCGCGAAGATCCAGACGTTCGGCGCGAGCGCCGCGACGATCTCCAGCAGGCCGAACGCCGTACCGGCTACGACCAGCATCCGCAGCCGCGAGGAGCGGCGGCGGGCGGCGAGCAGGGCACCGGCCAGCGAACCGGCGGCCATGAGGATGTTGAAGAACGAGTACATCCCGGCGCCGCCGTGGAAGATCTCGTCCGCGAAGGCCGTCAGCCAGATCGGGAAGTTGAAACCGAAGGTGCCGACGAAGCCGACCAGGACGATCGGCCAGATCAGCTCGGGGCGCCCGGAGACGTACCGCAGCCCCTCGCGGAGCTGCCCCTTGGCGCGCGGCACGACGAAGGACTTGTGGAGCTCACTCGTCCGCATCATCATCAGGCCGACGAGCGGGGCGAGGAACGACAGGCCGTTGAACATGAAGGCCCAGCCGCTGCCGACCGTGGTGATCAGCACACCCGCGACGGCGGGACCGATGAGCCGGGCCGACTGGAAGTTCGCCGAGTTCAGGCTGACCGCGTTGCGCAGCTGCGCGGGGCCGACCATCTCGGACACGAACGCCTGCCGGGCCGGGTTGTCGACCACGGTGACCATGCCGAGCAGGAACGCGATCAGATAGACGTGCCACACCTGGACCACGCCGGAGAGCGTGAGCACGGCGAGCACGACACCGCAGGCGCCCAGGGCGGCCTGGCTGACGAGCAGGAGCTTGCGCTTCGGCAGCCGGTCGGCGATGACGCCGCCGTACAGGCCGAACAGCAGCATGGGGAGGAACTGGAGCGCCGTGGTGATACCCACGGCGGCGGCGGACCCGGTGAGGCTCAGGACGAGCCAGTCCTGCGTGATGCGGGACATCCAGGTACCGGTGTTGGAGATCACGGCGCCCGTGGCGAACAGGCGGTAGTTGCGGATCTTCAGCGACGAGAAGGTCCCGCCGGTCTTGCTCTCGTGGGTGGAAGTCGGTGCGGGGGCGGAGTCTGCTCCGGATCCCGTACTCAAAAGGGTTCGCCTCCTCGGCGTGGACATCTTGCTGGCTGACGGGGACGGAGACGTGTCTCCTACAGGTGGGCGAGCTTCTCCAGCACGGGCGCCGCGTTGCGCAGCGTCTCCCACTCGTCCTCGTCCAGGCCCTCGGCGAGCGTGGTCAGCCAGGCGTTCCGCTTCTTGCGGCTCTCGGCGAGCATCGCCTCGGCCTGCTCGGTCTGGCTGACCATCTTCTGACGACGGTCATCGGGGTGCGGTTCCAGCCTGACCAGACCCTTCGATTCCAGCAACGCGACGATGCGGGTCATCGACGGCGGCTGTACGTGCTCCTTGCGGGCCAGCTCACCCGGGGTGGCGGAACCACAACGGGCGAGCGTCCCGAGCACCGACATCTCGGTCGGGCTCAGCGACTCGTCGACGCGCTGGTGCTTCAGGCGCCGGCCGAGCAGCATGACGGCGGAACGGAGGGAGCTCACGGCGGCGGCACTGTCGCTGTCGTGGATCAGGTCAGGCATGTTTGTTAGCGTAACTCATTACCTACTCTAAAGACCACTTGTGGTACACGCGCGAGAGCGAGATCACTCCGCCCGTCCGGATCGGCACGGGGCGTGAGGGGGCAGGTTTACCAATCGATCACCCGAACGAGTGAGTCGACGGCGGAAATTCTCGCGCGGCGGGCCGGTGGGGCGTAACCCTGCTTGGCATGGGATCGACAGTGCTCAGCCTGCGCATAGACGGTGAGCTGCTCGACCGGCTCAAGCAGCACGCCGCAAAACGCGGAATGAGCGTCCAGGACTATGTGGTCCGGACGCTCATTCGCGACGACTTCGACGAACGCTTCCAGGCGGCCGTCGACGAGACGGAGAAGTTCTACGGGCCGGAGAAGCTCTGCCCCGCGGACGGCGTGCCGGCCGAGGAGGTCAACTGACCGCCGGGGCCGGCCCGCGCCCCGCCCTTACGTGAGGCCGAGCGCCGGCATCATGTAGTAGAAGACGAAGACCGCCGACACCGCGTACATCGCCGCCGGCACCTCCCGGCCGCGGCCGGTGGCCAGCCGCAGCACGCTGAACGCGATGAAGCCGATGCCGATGCCGTTGGTGATCGAGTACGTGAACGGCATCATGACCATCGCGAGGAACGCCGGGATCGCGAGCGTGAAGTCGCTCCAGTCGATGTCCCGCACCGAGCCCGCGATGATCAGGAAGCCCACCGCCAGCAGGGCGGGGGTGGCCGCCTGCGAGGGGACCATCGTCGCCAGCGGCGTGAGGAACAGCGCCACCGTGAACAGCAGCCCGGAGACGATGCTGGCCAGGCCCGTGCGCGCGCCCTCGCCGACGCCCGCCGTGGACTCCACGAAGCAGGTCGAGGCGGAGGAGGAGGTGGCGCCACCGGCGGCGACCGCGACACCGTCCACGAGGAGCACCCGGTTGATGCCCGGGAAGTTGCCCTTGGCGTCCGTCAGCTTCGCCTCGTCGCCGACACCGAGGATGGTGCCCATCGCGTCGAAGAAGCAGGACAGCAGCACGGTGAAGACGAACAGGATGCCGGTCAGGACGCCGACCTTGTGGAAGCCGCCGAACAGGCTGAAGTGACCCAGCAGACCGAAGTCCGGGGTGGCCACGGGGTTGCCCGGCCACTTGGGCACGGTCAGCCCCCACGCCTCGCCCGGCAGGTCCGCGGCCGCGTCGATGATCAGCGCGACGACGGTCATCGCCACGATGGAGATCAGGATCGCGCCCGGCACCTTGCGGACGATCAGGATCAGGGTGAGCAGCGCGCCCAGGACGAAGACCAGGACCGGCCAGCCGTTGAGGTGGCCGTCGGAGCCGAGCTGGAGCGGCACGGTGGTGTGCGCGGCGTCCGGCATGCGGGAGACGAAGCCCGAGTCGACCAGGCCGATGAGCAGGATGAACAGGCCGATACCGATCGCGATGCCCTTGCGCAGCGAGCCCGGTACGGCGTTCATCACGCGTTCCCGCAGCCCGGTCGCGACCAGCAGCATGACCACGATGCCCGCGAGGACCACCATGCCCATGGCGTCGGGCCAGCTCATCCGGGGGGCGAGCTGGAGGGCGACGACGGTGTTGACGCCGAGGCCCGCGGCCAGCGCGATGGGCACGTTGCCGATGACACCCATGAGCAGCGTGGAGAACGCGGCGGTGAGCACGGTCGCGGTGACCAGCTGGCCGCCGTCGAGCTGGTGGCCGTACATGTCCTTCGCGCTGCCCAGGATGATCGGGTTCAGCACGATGATGTAGGCCATCGCGAAGAAGGTCGCGAATCCGCCACGGATCTCGCGGGCTACCGACGACCCCCGCTCGGAGATCTTGAAGAAGCCGTCGAGGCCGCCCGAGGACGGGGAGGGCGGAGGCGACGTGGCGTCGACCTTAGCGGTGGCCGAGGGGGACATGTATGACCTCAGTACGTACGTAGAGGGGATCAAAAGTGGTCAGCTTTGGACTTTCACACGAATAATTCGAGCCAGCCGTAAGCAGATTCAGTATGAATACATAAGGCGAAGATCGCTATCTCCGCGCGTAGACCCTTGGGCCGACTGGCCCGACGGCGTTTATATACGCGCCGCATACACTGGCCGCATGGCGAAGTGGACACCCAAGCACGAGGCACCGGAGCCCCTGGAGGGCCCGGTCGTCGCGACCATCACCGGCGGCACCATCCTCTGGTTCGTCCTCTTCCTCGTCCAGATCCCCTTCTACGGCTGGTACGACGACCACGGCCACCTGTGGTGGGTGTGGACCTGCCTGGCGGGCGCGGGCCTCGGCCTGATCGGCATCTGGTACGTACGGGGCCGTGACGCGGCCCTCAAGCGCGCGGCCGCCGCCGCGGCGGCCCAGGGCGACTGAGCCCCCGTACGACCACGGGACGATTCCCGTCCTCCCCCGGTACGGTCTTCGTCCGCTCCGGCGGGTGCCCCGGACCATCCGCCCGTACCGTCGGAACCATGACGCAGCGGGCATCCGAACTTCCCGGGGAGCAGCGCGCCGGCGCTCCCGGACGCGGGCTGACGGCGACCGAGGTCGCCGAGCGCATATCGCGGGGCGAGGTCAACGACGTACCGGTGCGGTCCTCGCGGTCGCTGACCGAGATCGTCCGGGCCAACGTCTTCACCCGCTTCAACCTGATCATCGGCGTGCTCTGGGTGATCATGCTGGCCGTCGCGCCGATCCAGGACAGCCTGTTCGGCTTCGTGATCATCGCCAACACCGGTATCGGCATCGTCCAGGAGTGGCGGGCCAAGAAGACGCTGGACAGCCTCGCGGTCATCGGCGAGTCGAAACCCGTCGTCCGGCGCGACGGGAAGGCCGCCGGGATCCACACCTCCGAGATCGTCCTCGGCGACCTGGTCGAGCTGGGCCCCGGGGACAAGGTCGTCGTGGACGGCACGGTCGCCGAGGCGGACGGCCTGGAGGTGGACGAGTCCCTGCTCACCGGTGAGGCGGACCCGGTCCTCAAGAAGACCGGCGACACGGTGATGTCCGGCAGCTTCGTGGTCGCCGGCGGCGGCGCGTTCACCGCGACGAAGGTCGGACGCGAGGCGTACGCCGCCCAGCTCGCCGAGGAGGCGTCCCGCTTCACGCTCGTCCGGTCGGAGCTGCGCAGCGGCATCTCGACCATCCTGAAGTACATCACCTGGATGATGGTGCCGACCGCGACCGCCCTGGTGATCAGCCAGCTGGTGGTCAAGGAGCACAATTTCAAGGACTCCGTCGCCCGCACCGTCGGCGGGATCGTCCCGATGATCCCGGAGGGCCTGGTCCTGCTGACCTCGGTGGCCTTCGCGATCGGGGTCGTACGCCTGGGCCGCAAGCAGTGCCTGGTGCAGGAGCTGCCCGCCATCGAGGGCCTGGCCCGCGTCGACGTCGTCTGCCTGGACAAGACCGGCACGCTCACCGAGGGCGGCATGGACGTCACGGAGCTGCGCGCGCTGGGCGGCTCCGAAGAACCGTATCTGCGCCGCGTCCTGGGGGCCTTCGGCGCGTCCGAGCCCCGGCCGAACGCCAGCCTCCAGGCCATCATCGACGCCTACCCGGCCCCGGCGGACAGCGGCTGGACGACCACCGGAACGCTGCCCTTCTCCTCCGCCCGCAAGTACAGCGGCGCCTCCTTCACCGAGGACGGCGGCGCCTCCTCCGCCTGGCTGCTCGGCGCGCCCGACGTGCTGCTGTCCGAGGAGGACCCGGCGCTCGCGGAGATCGGGCACCTCAACGAACAGGGCCTCCGGGTGCTGCTGCTCGCCCGGGCGCGGGGCGAGCTGGACGCGCCGGACGCGGCCGAGGGGGCGGAGCCGGCCGCCCTCGTCGTACTGGAACAGCGGCTGCGGCCCGACGCGGGGCGGACCCTCGCGTACTTCGGCGAGCAGCGGGTCGCCACGAAGGTGATCTCCGGCGACAACGCGGTCTCGGTCGGCGCGGTGGCCGCGAAGCTCGGGATGGAGGGCGCGGAGCACCCGCTGGACGCGCGCCGGATGCCGGAGGACAGGGACGAGATGGCCACCGCGATGGAGCAGAACGCGGTGTTCGGCCGGGTCACCCCGCAGCAGAAACGGGAGATGGTCGCCGCCCTCCAGTCGCGCGGCCACACGGTCGCGATGACCGGCGACGGCGTCAACGACGTCCTCGCGCTGAAGGACGCCGACATCGGCGTCTCCATGGGCTCGGGCTCCGAGGCGACGCGTGCGGTCGCCCAGATCGTGCTGCTGAACAACAGCTTCGCGACCCTGCCGTCCGTGGTCGCCGAGGGCCGCCGCGTGATCGGCAACATCACCCGGGTCGCCACCCTGTTCCTGACGAAGACCGTGTACTCGGTGCTGCTCGCCGTCCTGGTGGTCTGCTTCCAGGTCGAGTACCCGTTCCTGCCCCGCCACCTGACCCTGCTGTCGACGCTGACGATCGGCGTCCCGGCGTTCTTCCTGGCCCTCGCCCCGAACAAGGAGCGCGCACAGCCGCACTTCGTACGCCGCGTCATGCGGTACGCGATCCCCTCGGGCGTCATCGCCGCCGTCGCGACCTTCGTGACGTACCTGATCGCCGGGCACCACTACTCCGGTACGGGCGCGCTGGACGCGGAGACGAGCGCGGCCACGCTCACGCTGTTCCTGGTCTCGATGTGGGTCCTGGCGATCATCGCCCGCCCGTACACCTGGTGGCGGATCTGCCTGGTGGCCGCGATGGGCCTGGCGTTCCTGGTGGTGCTCGCGGTGCCGTGGCTCCAGGACTTCTTCGCGCTGAAGCTGGTGGGCAGCCAGATGCCGTGGACGGCGGTGGGCATCGCGGTGGTGGCGTCGGTGGCGCTGGAGTACGCGTGGCGGCTGGTGGGCCGCCGCTTCGGAGGGTGAAACGGCGGCCCTGGCCGGACTACTTCACGTCGACGTAGTCACCCGTGGCGGTGGCGGCCGGGGTGGTGGACGTACCGGCGAAGCTGTAGCGCCAGTAGCCGTCGACCGACGCCTTGACGGTGGTCTTCGCGTCGCCCTTGCTGTTCGTCTTGACGGTCTTCACCGTGGTGTAGGTGCTGCTGCCCTTCTTGCGGAACTGCAGCTTCACGGACTGGTTCGTGTAGCCGTGGTACTTGAAGTCGTCCCAGTTGGCACGCGAGAGCCAGCCGGTGACGGTGATGGTGTTGCCCTTCTTCACCGGCTCGGGGGATGCGTTGACGGTCTGTCGCGACGCCCGCTGGAACTTGAAGGAGCGGGCCTTCTCGGTCCAGATGTAGTCGCCGTCGTTGGCGTCCACCCACGCGTCCACGTACCAGGTCCCCGCGTAGTCGTTGGAGTACGGGAGATCGACCTTCGGGTCGACGGAGAACGTCGCCGAGCAGGTGCTGCCGGAGCACGTGGTCTTGCTGGACATGTAGCCGAAGCCCGGCCCGTGCACGCTGATGTCGGCGCCCGCGATCCCGGAGTCGTCCTTCGCCGTCACGGAGACGGTGAACTTCTTGACCAGGCTGGTGCCGACGACCACGTTCTTGCCGCCGTTGACCGTGACCTTGGTGATGGCGGTGTCGCCGTAACCGCCGTCGGCCTGGGCGGCCGGCACGGCGAGGGCGGTCAGGGCCAGGGTGCCGACGGCGACGGCGGCGGTTGTGCGCATGCGCATGTGTGTTTCCCCGCGGGAAAGGGCCCGGTCCGCACGCGGACCGTACGGGCCGATGGTCGGTCGAGTCGGGACGACTCAACAGACCAGACGGGTGAACGATGTGAACGGTTGTGCAGGATTTGAAGATTCTGCGGAGATCGCCCAAATCGCTGTATAGGCCACGGGTATGGGGGCCTCGGGTGTACGGCCCGCGGCAGGAGCCACCGCTCAGTCGAACCAGCGGTCCCGGGCCAGTTCCCGCGTGCGGGACGGGTCCTCCAGGAGCGCCGCGACCTCGAAGCGGCGGGGCCACTGGCCGGAGGCCCAGGCCAGGCCCGCCGCGACGCCCTCCAGCGTCGCGGCGTGCACCACGCCGTCCGGGGTGCGCCGCCAGTCCAGCTCCACGCCGCCCGCGCGGAGTTCGTCGTGTTCGACGTACGTGTCCGGGGTGGCGGGCCCCAGCAGGACGCGCACGGACTCGGGCACCTCGTGCTCCTCGCCGTCGCTCGTGACCCCGGCCTCCACGCTCTCGCCGAGCCGCCGCACCTGGAACAGCTCGGCCAGCTCCGCCGCGTGGGCCGGGGCGACCGGCAGCAGCGGCAGCCCGCCGGTGAGCGGCAGCAGGTCCGGCGCGTCCGCGATCACCGCGTCCGCCGCCTCGACCACCCGCACCTCGCCGTCCACGACCGCCCGCAACTCGTCCGGCAGCGTGACCTGTTCCGGGTCGAGCGCGGACAGCGCCGTGTACAGCGCGTGCAGGTGGACGGCGGTGACCGGGCGGTCCTCGTCGGCGAGCCGGCCCAGGAGCTCGGCGGCCCCGCCCGGCTCGTCCAGGAGGGCGTCGACCGAGGTCCGTACGCCCAGGGCGCGCAGCACCTCGGCGTCCTCGAAGCCGGTCGCGTCGGCGGAGTCGTACAGCCCCGCGAGCCGGGGGTCGCCGCCGTGGGTGCGCAGGCCCGCCGGGCGGCGGCCGTCGAGCACCGGGTGGTCGCGCAGCCACCAGGCGGTGTACGGGCGGACGGACTCCGTGGTGCCGTCCGGGAGCAGCACCCGGACCGGCTGGGTGAGCGCGTCCCGCAGCGGCGGCTGCGCGAGCATCGCGAGGACCTGCGGCCAGGCGTCGTCGTCCACCAGGTCCAGATCGCGTACGGCGACGAGCTCGGTGGCGACCGGCGGCACCGGGCTGTCGGGGAGCTGGTCGAGGATGTCCTCGCACCACACGTCCACGGCGTCCAGCAGCCCGGCGTCGTCCGGCTCCGCGAAATCGCCGTCCCTGGGCTCCAGTTCGTCCGGGTCGAGGACGACATCGGTGGCCCGAACGAGCGCGAAGGTGGCGAGCACCCCGCAGGCGGTGAGCGGTTGTTCGCCCCAGCGCTCGGCCAGCTCCGCGTCGCACAGCGCGAGTTCGCCCTCGCGCATGACTCCGGCGAACGGGCTGTCCGGCAGCACGAGTTCCCCGGCGGGGGCGAGCTCGCCGTCCTCGTCGGGCAGTGCGAGCGCACCGAGCCAGGGCTCCTCGCCGGGCTCCAGAGCGGCGTCCCGGACCAGCGTGAGCACGGTCTCCACCAGCTCGTCGCCGTCGAGCGCGTCCTCGTCCCAGACCTCCCCCGCGTCCAGCGACCCGGCGACGGCCGCCCGCACCTGCGGGGTCGTCAGCACGGCGCGCGGCGTGGCGGGCAGGGCCCCCAGCTTCTCCAGGAGCGGGTGCGCGGCGTCCGGGTGCGCGACCTTGAGCCCGAGCCGGCCGAGGCGGTCGAGAACGGGGCCGGACAGGGCGTCCGGCAGGGGGAGCAGGACCTGGCGGGGGCCGATGGTGGTGCGGGCGGGCGCGTCCGGGGTGGCGCCGGCCAGGGGCACGGGAAGCCCCGAGAGCCGGTCCGGGTCCACCCCGGCCAGGCTGTCGTAGAGCCGGCGCCACCAGGCCGGTTCGCGTTCCAGGCCGGCCAGGCGGTCGATCGCCTCGGTCAGCGGGACGCGGGCGACGCCGAGCGTGCGCAGCTCGACGCGCCGTTCCAGCCCCGCCGGGAGCAGGCACGGCAGCACCTCGGCCAGCACGGCGACCGTCAGCGCTCCGGCCCCCTCCACCACCTCGGCCTCGACGGGACGCAGCCCGACGGTCTCCTTGCGGACGTCCTCGTCCCCGTCCCAGCCCTCCCAGCGCTCCGGCTCGGCGGCCGGGTCGCGCGGGGCGGCGGGCTCCAGGAACGCCACGCGCGGCAGCCGCTCCAGGATCGCGCCGCGCAGGGCGCCGTCCAGTCCGCCCTGTCCGAGCGGGCCCGGGACCAGGGAGATCGTCGCGACGGACACCGGCTCCCAGTCGCCGAGCAGCTCCGCGTACGCGTCGGCGGCGCGCTGCACCAGGAAATCGGTGAGCGGTCCGGGGGCGGGGTGCCTGCGGGTGGTGTCCAGCGGCAGCGAGGCGATGAGCAGCGCGGGCAGGCCGAGCGGTTCGTCGGTGGGCGTCGGCGCGTGGACGACGGGTGCGGTACGGGGGTGGACCGGGGCGCCTTCCGCGTCCACCGGGACGGCCCAGGTCACCGACCAGTGCGGGCGGAGGCGTTCCTCCAGCGGACGGTCGGCGAGCAGGGCGGGCTCGACCGGGCCCTGGTGGACGGCGGTGCGCCAGCGGTGCGTGCCGTGCGCGGAGTCCTCGATGTGCGTGTACGGGCCGTGCTGGGAGCGGCGGAGGGTGCGTACGCCCTCCGGGGTCTCCACGACCACCTCTTCCAGGCCGGTGAGTGTGAGGAGCAGGGCGTCGTCCACGGCGGCCAGCAGCCGTTCGACCAGGTCCTCGGCGACGCCGTCCCGCAGGGGGAGCACGACGACCGTGTCGTAGCCGTCGGGCGCGGTGCCCTCGGCGGGCAGCGGGAGGCGCAGCAGCGGTACGTGGCCGTCGCGGCGGCGCAGTTCGTCGCCCAGGCCGGGGCTTCCGACGGCGGCCTCCCGGGCGAGTTCGCGGGCCTCCGCCAGGGACCAGCGGACGCCGCCGTGCCGGCCGGTGACCGCCGGCTCGTCGCTCACCGCGAGCACGGCGGCGAACCCGACGCCGAACCGGCCCACGGCGCCCTCGTGTCCCTCGCGCTTCGCGGACGCGCGCAGCGTGGACAGCGACTCGACGCCGGTGGCGTCCAGGGGCGCGCCGGTGTTCGCCGCGGCGAGGACGGCGGGGGTGCCGTCGGTGGCGGGGCGGAGGGTGAGCCTCAGGCGGCCGGGGACTCCGGCGCGGGCGGCGGCGTCGGCGGCGTTCTGGGCCAGCTCGACCACGAGGCGGTCGCGGTAGCCGCCGAGCGCGAGGTCCTCCTCGGCGTTGGCGTCCTCCCGGAACCGGGCCGGTCCCGCGCCCCAGGCGGCGAGCACGCCACGCCGCAGCCGGGCGGTGCCGAACGGGTCGCCCTCCGTCGCGTTGATGCCCATGGGGGTACTCCCTCTGCCGGTGCCGGTAACGCGTACCCCGCGAAGCTACCGGGTACCGCCCGGGCCCTCCGACTCGCCGTCCCCCGGGGGTGCGCGATCCCACCCCAAGGGTTCCGTCCTCAATCGCCGGACGGGCTGGATCCACGCGGGCCGCGCACGGGTCCGCAAGGGGCCCCACCGCATCCGAAGGCCGACACCGGCCCCATCGGGGCCGGCCGGCCCTTCAAGCCCGTCCGGCGTTCGAGGGCGGAACCGGTCCGCCGGAGCAACCCGAGCCCGCGTGGGCCCGGGCGCCCGCCCGGCTACGCGGGCCCCGGCTCCTCCGAGCCCCCGGAGGCGGGAGCCTCACCGTGCAGCGGGTACTCGTCCACCCGCACCGTGTCCAGCCGGTGCGGCACCGCCGCAGGCGGCTTCGGCATGACCGCCGCCTCCGAGTGCCCCCCGCACCCGTACGACAGCGACACCACGTGCCCGTCCGCCGGGCCGAACTCGTTCGCGCACACCCCGAACGCCTGCCGCAGCGAGCCCGCCAGCGGCATCAGGAAGGCGCACGACGCGCACGACGCCGGCGCGGCCTGCGCCATCGGCGTCTTCGGGCCGAACTCCTCGTCCCAGCGGTCCGCCGCCGCGTGCAGCCCGTAACGGGACAGCACCCGCGCCCGCCGCAGGCCCAGCTCTTCCGCGACCGCCGCGATCGACCCGCGCAGCGGCGCCTTCGGGCGCGTCGTCAGCTCCGCGTCCTCCACGTCGACGACGTCGGCCAGCTCACCGGTGACCGCGGCGACCACCGAGTTCGGCGGGACCTCGTCCGCGCCGGTGTACCCCGGCTCCAGCCGGAGGTCGTCCGCCTCGGTCGGCAGCAGGTCGCCCGGCCCCATGTCGCCCGGCCGCAGCCGCTCGCTCCACGGCACCCACTCCGGCGCGAGCAGCGCGTCGCTGCCCGGCAGCAGCACGGTCTCGTCCAGCGTGACGTTCTTCGCGCGGGAGGCGCGGGCGACCGTCACGGCCCAGCGCCAGCCCCGGTAGCCGGGGTCCTTGCACTCGAAGTAATGCGTGACGACCCGGTCCCCCTCGGAGACCACCGCCACATGCTCACCCACGACCCCCGGCGCGGCCGCCTCCTCAGCCGCCGCGCGGGCGAGGTCTACCGCCTCGGCGCACAGACGGTCGGGAGCGGGGGTACGGGCGGTACGGGCCGTACGGCCTCGCGTCGTCGCAGCACTCACAGGTCTCGCTTCTCTCCTACGCCAGTCTCACGAGCGCGCCAACACATCGACCATCGATTTCGGCCATACGGTCGCGGACGGAGCGGACCTGGGGGCCGCGTCGACGTCCACACCCGTTGAGCCGAGCTCGGGCACGCCTTCCACGATCCATTCTGCGGGATCGCCGAGAGGCGCGCGGCCGAGAACAACCGCCGGTGGCGCGCTACGCACGCTACCCTCTCCGCCGCTCCCCGCCCACCTGCCGTCCGAAACGCCGCCGTATCCGCACCCCGGACCGGCCTCCGCGCACAGCCGTTCCCCGCCTCGCGCCGCGCCCCGCGACCCGGCCGGGCACTGACCCGACGGGGCGGTCCCGACCGCGCCCCGCCGGGAGACCGGTTCGCCCGGCCCGGTCCTGGGGCACTATGACCAAGTGGCTTCTGCCAGGTCGCACGACGGTCCCGGCCCGCTCCGCAGTGCGGGCCGGTCGATCGGTCATGCCCTGCGCGTCCCCTTCACCGGCACCGCCCGGGGCATCCGCAGGGCGACGCACGCGCACGGCGCCGGTGAGAGCGGCCTCGGCAAGCTGATCGAGCTGCACGCGGTGAACGGCGCGGGCGATGTGATGATCACCGTCGCGCTCGCGTCCACCGTGTTCTTCTCCGTACCGACGGACCAGGCGCGCGGCCGGGTCGCGCTGTACCTCGCGGTGACGATGGCGCCGTTCATCCTGCTGGCCCCCGTCATCGGCCCGCTGCTGGACCACCTGCCGCACGGCCGCCGCGCCGCGATGGCGGGTTCCATGCTGGCGCGGGCGGTGCTGGCGCTGACCATGTCGGGCGCCGTCGCCACCGGCGGCCTGGAGCTGTACCCGGCGGCACTCGGCGTGCTGGTCTGCTCGAAGGCGTACGGGGTGGTGCGCAGCGCCGTCGTGCCACGGCTGCTGCCGCCGAAGTTCTCGCTGGTGAAGGCCAACTCGCGGGTGACCCTCGCCGGGCTGCTGGCCACCGGGGCCGCCGCGCCCGTCGGTGCGGGGCTCCAGACGATCGGCCCGCAGTGGCCGCTGTACGGCGCGTGCGCGATCTTCGTCGGCGGTGGAATGCTGGCGTTCACGCTGCCGCCCAAGGTCGACTCGGCGAAGGGGGAGCGCCGGGCGCAGCTCGTACCGCCGCACGGCGAGGACGCGCCGCGGCCGCCCTCCACCAAGGCGGGGACCAAGGGCGGGGCCAAGGCCAAGGGCCGCGAGCGGCGGCCGGGGCTGCGGTCGGTCGGCCCGTCCGTGCTGCACGGCCTCCAGGCCAACGCGGCGCACCGCGCGCTCTCCGGGTTCCTGATCTTCTTCCTGGCGTTCCTGCTGCGCGAGCACCCGCTCGCCGGGCAGAGCGCCGCGATCTCCCTGGGCATCGTCGGCGTGGCGGCGGGCGTGGGCAACGCGCTGGGCACGGCGGTGGGCTCCTGGCTGCGGGCGCGCGGACCGGAGATCATCATCGCCTCGGTGCTGGGCCTGGCCCTGGGCGTGGCGATCCTGGCGGCGGTCTTCTTCTCGACGGTCATGGTGGCCGCGCTCGCCGCGACGGCGGGCCTGACGCAGGCACTGTCGAAGCTGTCGCTCGACGCGATGATCCAGCGCGATGTGCCGGAGGAGGTGCGGACCTCCGCGTTCGCCCGCTCCGAGACGCTGCTCCAGATGGCCTGGGTGGCGGGCGGCGCGATCGGCATCGCCCTCCCCCTCAACGGCGTACTGGGCATGTCCGTCGCCGCCGGGCTGCTGGCACTGGGCGCCTCCGCCTCCGTACGGGGGCTGCTGGGCGCCGCGCGGCGCGGCTCGCCGCACCCCCGCGTGGCGTGAGCGGGAGCGACCGATAGCCTTCGGCCCATGACCGTTGCGTTCTTCTCCGGTAAGGGCCGTCGAATCGGCGTCGCTCTTGGTGCCGTGTCCGCGGGACTCCTCGTCCTCTCCGCCTGCGACAAGCCGACGCCGCTCGCCACCGTGACGGTCGGCGACAACTCGGTGAGCTCCGAGGCCGCCTGCTACAACGACGGCGACGCCCTCAAGAACTCCGAGGCCGAGAAGTGCCTCAACAAGAAGGCGGAGAAGACCGTCAAGGTCTCGATGTCGGACACGGTCCACTTCGGGGTCGACCCGGAGGTCGCGGACAACGGCTGGACGCTCTTCATCGAGGGCCAGCGCGGCGAGCCGGAGCCGTTCAAGAAGACCTACCGGTCCATCTCGGGCAGCGCCTTCTTCTCCAGCCAGAGCCAGACGGGCGCGCCGGCCCCGAAGAACACGCAGATCAGCATCGTGGAGACCAAGGGCGCGAAGGTGATCGGCATCTGGCACTTCAAGCTGGAGAAGACCGACTGACGTGCGTGTACTCGTCGTGACCGCGGTCCCGGTGGAACGGGACGCGGTCACGCGTGCGTACGGGGCCGAGCCGGCGGCCCACTGGATCCGCGGCGCGGAGATCCACCGCGCCGGCCCCCTGGACGTGCTCGCGGGCGGCGCGGGCCCGGCCGCCGCGGCGGCGTCCACGGCGTTCGCGCTGGCGGCGGACCGCTACGACCTGGTGATCTCAGCGGGCATCGGGGGCGGATTCGCGCCGGCCGCGCCGGTCGGCTCGCTGGCCGTCTCCCGCCGCATCGTGGCGGCGGACCTGGGCGCCGAGACCTCCGCGGGCTTCGTGCCCGTGACCGAGCTCGGCTTCGGCCGCGCCGCGCACTTCCCGCCCCGCTCCCTCGTCCGCGCCGCCGCCGGGGCGACCGGGGCGGCGACCGGTGACATCCTCACCGTCTCCACCGTCACCGGCACGGCGGACCGCACCGCCGCCCTGCTGGCCGCCCACCCGCACGCCGTCGCCGAGGCCATGGAGGGCTTCGGGGTCGCCGAGGCGGCGGACCTGGCCGGCACACCGGTCCTGGAGATCAGGGCCGTGTCGAACACCGTCGGCCCGCGCGACCGCGACGCCTGGCGCATCGGCGACGCGCTGACCGCGCTGACCGAGGCGTTCGGCAAGCTCATACCCGTACTGGAAGGCTGGACCCGCCATGACCGAGACGACACCGCAGGCTGACGCGCTGCGCATCGCCTTCTCGCCCTGCCCGAACGACACGTTCGTCTTCGACGCCTGGGCGCACGGCAGGGTCCCCGGCGCGCCGGCGCTGGACGTCACGTTCGCGGACATCGACATCACCAACGGCATGGCCGAGCGCGGCGAGCTGGACGTGCTCAAGGTGTCGTACGCGGTGCTGCCCTGGGTCCTGGAGGAGTACGCGCTGCTGCCGTGCGGCGGCGCGCTGGGCCGGGGCTGCGGCCCGCTCGTCCTCACCCGCGAGGCGGGCACCGACCTGACCGGGAAGACCGTCGCCGTACCGAGCGAGCGCTCGACCGCTTACCTCCTCTTCCGCCTCTGGGCCGCCGACGTGGTGCCGGGCGGGGTCGGCGAGATCGTCGTCATGCCGTTCGACGAGATCATGCCCGCGGTCCGGGACGGCAAGGTCGACGCCGGTCTGGTCATCCACGAGGCGCGCTTCACGTACCAGAACTTCGGCCTGCACAACCTGGCCGACATGGGCCGGCACTGGGAGGACACCACCGGCCTGCCGATCCCGCTCGGCGCCATCATCGCGAAGCGCTCGCTGGGCGCGGACCGGCTGAAGCTGCTCGCCGAATCGGCCCGCGCCTCGGTCCGGATGGCGTGGGACGACCCGGAGACCTCCCGTCCGTACGTCCTCGCCCACGCCCAGGAGATGGACCCGTCCGTCGCGGACCAGCACATCGGCCTGTACGTGAACGAGTTCACCGCGGACCTGGGCGAGGACGGTTACGCGGCGGTCCGCGGCCTGCTGACCCGCGCGGCGGCCGAGGGCCTGGTCCCGCCGCTGGCGCCGGACGCGCTGTCTTTCGTCTGAGCGCACGCTTCCTTCACGTACCGCACGCCACGGACGCGCTGCGGGGTGACATGGTTGACCGGCCGGCGCGTCCGACGCCGGCAATCAACCCTGGGGGGTTTCCACATGCGTACCCGCACCGCCGCGGCCTCCGCGGCCGTCGTCCTGCTCACTCTGCTGGGCTCGACCGCCTGCTCGGCCGCTTCGGACGACGCGTCGCCGTCCTCGGAGACCGGGCAGCCGGCCCGGAGCAAGCCCGCGATCGACCCGTCGGAGTGCGCGGGTCCCGCCGACAGGACGCCGGAGGAATGCGAGATCCACGAGTCCTTCGCGGTGATCGAGGAGGGGGTCCCGGCCGAGGGGATGCCGACAATGGCGCCCAGCGACTAGGCAGCAGAGAAGGAGGTGGGTGCCCCCGGCCGGGGGTACCCCCCCC
>NZ_JBMNDO010000032.1:0-73545 GCF_052542855.1 Streptomyces sp. SAS_281 | reverse complement strand
CCCCCCCCCCCCCCCCCCCCCCCCCCCCCCCCCCCCCCCCCCCCCCCCCCCGCCGCCATCACGCTGTGGCGCGACTCAGCTGAAGGAGTCGCCGCAGGCGCAGGAACCCGTGGCGTTCGGGTTGTCGATCGTGAAGCCCTGCTTCTCGATGGTGTCGACGAAGTCGACCGAGGCGCCGCCCAGGTACGGGGCGCTCATGCGGTCGGTGACGACCTTCACGCCGTCGAAGTCCTTGACGACGTCGCCGTCGAGGGAGCGCTCGTCGAAGAAGAGCTGGTAGCGCAGGCCCGAGCAGCCGCCGGGCTGGACGGCGACGCGAAGCGCCAGGTCGTCACGGCCTTCCTGCTCCAGCAGGGCCTTGACCTTGGCTGCGGCGGCGTCGGACAGGAGGATGCCGTCGCTCACGGTGGTGGTCTCGTCCGATACGGACATCTGCTTCTCTCCCGGGTTGTACGGAGACTGCTTGCCGACGTTGCAACCGTCGGGGCCGCGGATTCATTCCGGGCCGAGCGCTTGCCTGTTCCCTTCATGCTCGCACACCCGTCCTGCGAGCGGATGCGTCACATTGACGCTTTCGGCATCGTCAAAGTGACGTGAAGCGGCTATGATAGATAGCGTCAATTAGACGAAAAGGCTTTCTCCGCAGAGAAGTCCGCAGAAGAAAGGGTGCGTGACGTGACCACGGCCCACCCCGTCCAGGATCTCGATGTCCAGCCGACGCCGCTCGCCCTGCTCCTCCTGGGGCGCGACGCCGACCCCAGGAGCGAGCGCGGTGTCGAGTGCCCCGGCGACCTGCCCTCCCCGTCCGACCCGGACCTGGTGGCCCGCGCCCGCGCGGCCAAGGAGAAGCTGGGCGAGAAGGTCTTCGTCCTGGGCCACCACTACCAGCGCGACGAGGTCATCCAGTTCGCGGACGTGACCGGCGACTCCTTCAAGCTCGCCCGGGACGCCGCGGCCCGCCCGGAGGCGGAGTACATCGTCTTCTGCGGTGTGCACTTCATGGCCGAGTCGGCGGACATCCTGACCACCGATGACCAGAAGGTCGTGCTGCCGGACCTTGCGGCGGGCTGCTCGATGGCCGACATGGCCACCGCCGAGCAGGTCGCGGAGTGCTGGGACGTGCTGACCGAGGCGGGTGTCGCCGAGCAGGTCGTGCCCGTCTCGTACATGAACTCCTCCGCCGACATCAAGGCGTTCACCGGCCGGCACGGTGGCACGATCTGCACCTCGTCCAATGCGAAGCGCGCCCTGGAGTGGGCCTTCGAGCAGGGCGAGAAGGTGCTCTTCCTGCCGGACCAGCACCTGGGCCGCAACACCGCCGTGCGGGACATGGGCATGTCCCTGGAGGACTGCGTCCTCTACAACCCGCACAAGCCGAACGGCGGCCTGACCGCCGAGGAGCTGCGGAACGCGAAGATGATCCTGTGGCGCGGCCACTGCTCGGTGCACGGCCGCTTCTCGGTGGAGTCGGTCAACGACGTGCGCGAGCGCATCCCCGGCGTCAATGTGCTGGTGCACCCCGAGTGCAAGCACGAGGTCGTGGCCGCCGCGGACCACGTCGGCTCGACGGAGTACATCATCAAGGCCCTGGAGGCGGCCCCGGCCGGCTCGAAGTGGGCGATCGGCACCGAGCTGAACCTCGTCCGCCGCCTGGCGAACCGTTTCGCCCCCGAGGGCAAGGAGATCGTCTTCCTCGACAAGACGGTCTGCTTCTGCTCCACGATGAACCGCATCGACCTGCCGCACCTGGTCTGGACCCTGGAGTCCCTGGCCGAGGGCAAGGAGGTCAACCGGATCGTGGTGGACCCGGAGACGGAGAAGTACGCGAAGCTGGCGCTGGAGCGGATGCTGGCGCTGCCGTAGCGGCTGTTCGCACGGTAGATCCGGACGCGGCCGATTTTGTCCGGACCGGCCCGGAACCCCGTCCCCCGTATCTACGCTGCTGTCCTCATTCGGCAGTGCGGATACGGGGGACAGTCATATGGGGCAGCGCAGCAGGGCCGAGGACCTGGTGGTCGTCGTACCGGGAATCCTCGGCAGCACGCTCGCGGACGCGGACGGGCACGAGGTCTGGGCGGTTTCCGGGAGGGCCCTGGTGCGGGGCATCCGCACCTTCGGGAACTCGGTCAAGGGCCTGACGCTCCCGGCCGGCCTGGGCGACGAACACCCCGGCGACGGCGTACGGCCCACCGGGCTGATGTCCGATGTGCACGCGCTGCCGGGTGTGTGGAAGCCCGTGGACGGGTACAGCAGCCTGCTGAACTGGCTGGAACGGAACTTCACCCTCCAGCGCCGCCTGCCGGGCGACCCGGCCGACGCCCCCGCCAACCTGGTCGGCTTCGCCTACGACTGGCGGCTCTCCTGCCGCTACAACGCGGAGCTCCTGGCCGAGCGCGTGGACGAGGAGCTGGGCCGCTGGCGCGCCTCCCGGCCCGACCGGCGGGACGCGAAGGTGGTCTTCCTCTGCCACTCGATGGGCGGCCTGGTCACCCGGAGCTACGTCGAGCAGTGCGGGGGCGCGGAGGTCACACGTCGGGTGGTCACGCTGGGGACGCCGTACCGGGGGTCGCTGGACGCGCTGCTGTACCTGGTCAATGGGATGCGGTACGGGATCGGCCCGGTCGGCCTCGACCTCACGCCGTTCGCCCGGAGCCTGCCGTCGCTGCACCAGCTCACGCCGGACTACGCCTGCCTGGCGGCGGCCGGGGGTTCGGGGCTGCGGTACGCGCGTGAGGTCACGGGGCTGCCCGGGGTGGACGGGGAGCTGCTGCGCCAGGCGGGCCTGTTCCATGCGGATCTGCGGGCCTCGGAGGCGGGGGCGCGGTACGGGGTGGAGTACGTCCCGGTCGGCGGGGTGCGGCAGCCGACGCCGACGACCGCCGAGCTGGAGGGCGAGACGCTGCGGGCTCTGCTCACCATCGACGGGGTGGACGAGGGGGGCGACGGGCGGGTGCCCGATCTCTCCAGCCGCGCGGTGGGGGCGGGGCGGCATGCGTACACCCCGTGGGAGAAGCACGGCTCCCTCCAGAACAACAAGGGGGTCCGCCAGAGCCTCTACGCCTCGCTCACTCCGGAGCCGCCCGTGCACCGGGGCTCGGAGGACGAGGATGTGCCGCTCTCGGTGGAGGCGCCGGAGATTCTGGTGGAGGGGGAGCCTTACGAGATCCGGGCCACGGTGCCCACGGACGTGCCGGGGCACGATCGGGTCGCCGTCTTCGCGGGGGTGGAGGACGGTCCGATGCGGACGATGACGAACCGGGGTGGCGGGGTGTACACCCTCCGGATCAACGGCCTTCCGGCTGGTGGGCATCGGGTGCGGATCGGGACGCGTGTTTCGGCCAATGTCGTGATGACCGCGTTGGTGCTGGTTCTGGAGCGGGGCTGACGATGACGGGTGCGGCGGGGACGGCGCTTTGTGTGGTGTGCGGAACGTACGCGGACGCGGGTCGGTTTCCGCAGCTCCCGGAGGCCGTGGCCCAGATGGACGAGATCGTGGGGCTGCTGGAAGGGCAGGGGTACGAGACGCGGAAGGTGGGGGGGTGGCGACCCTTCGGCGGAGGCGTTTCGCACGGAGAGTGCCAGGTGGTCCCGGGGTTGGCTCGCCACGGGTGACTCCAAACCCGCTCTGATCATTTGGTCGGGGCACGCGGTGCGCGTAGACGGCCGGACCCGTCTCGTGCTCTCGGACCTGCAAGCGGACGACCCCCGGCAGTGGAAGAACGAGGTGACGCGCTCCGGCATCACCACGGACCAACTGGTCAACGAAGCGGAGGGCACCGGCGCCGAACACGTGTTGATGATCATCGATGCCTGTTACGCGGGTGGTGGCGCGGTTCCGGCCCTGGAGACGGCTCTCAAGCGCTCGGCGGAGGCGACCGCACCACCCGGGCACTCCAAATGGTTCGGATTCCTTGCGAGTTGCCGAGGCCACGAGACGTCGGACGGGAGCGGTCCGCTGCTGGCTGCTCTGGCGAAGGTGCTGAAGGAAGGTCCGGCGGGCAAGGACTACCGCTCCGCGTGGAGCGATCACAACGCTTTCGTCAGCGGCCCGGACCTGATGAAGGCCATCGCCACGCAGTGGGACGGCGAGGGCCAGACACCCGTCTCCGTGAACACCGGCGACTGGCGCCCCGCCTTCCCCAACCCCCTCCACTCCCCCGAGGCCCCGGCCCGGCTGGTGGAGCACCTGGTGCAGGCCGCACGCGGGGTCGGCCACCGGGAAGAGGGCTGGTTCTTCACCGGCCGTACGGGGGTGCTCGGCCGGATCGTGGAGTGGCTGGACGAGGACGCGCCCGGCCTGTTCCTGGTGACCGGGCCCGCCGGTTGCGGGAAGTCCGCCGTGCTGGGCCGTATCGCCACGCTCGCGGACGCGGAACAGCGGGCGCGGGCCGTCGCGAGCGGCGCACTGCGCGACGGTGACCCGGACCCGGGCGCCCGCGCGGAACGCACCTTCGCGGCGGTGCACCTGCGCGACCTGACTCCGTTGCAGGCGGCGGAACGGCTGGCCCATGCCCTAAGGTTGCCCCGGCCGCGCAGTACGGACGATTTCCGCGCGGAGGTGCGGGAGTTGTCGCCTCAGCCGGTCCTGGTCATGGACGGCCTGGACGAGGTGCCGGCCGAGCACACGCAGAGCGTGATCGAGGAGCTGGTGTTCCCGTTGAGCCGGTCGGTGCCGGTGCTGCTGGGTTCGCGGGAGCGGGTGTTCCGCAACAAGCTGGAGGACAACGAGTCGCTGGTGCAGGCACTCTCCCGGCACATCGGCGCGGGAGTCGAAGCCGTCAACCTCGAAGACGAACCGCACACGCAGGAAGACATCGGCGAGTACGTGCGGCGCCGGTGCGAAGCGGCCGGGATGGCGGAGGGCCCGGCCCGGGAGGCCGGTGCGGCGATTGCGGAGAGAGCCACGGATGTCGGCGGCGGCTTCCTGTTCGCCCGCTTGGTCACCAGCACTGTCCTGGCGCGGGCCGCGTCAGGGGAGGACGGGTCTCTGCTGACGGATCTGCCCGACTCCATCAACACCGCGTTCGAGAACGAGCTGCATGCGGTGCCCGCACGGGTGCGCAACGACGGCACGATTCTCCCCTCGGCGGCCTGGGACCTGCTGACCGCGCTTGCCTGGACGGTGGGCCAGGGGATGCCGGCGGGCGGCGTATGGGAGGCGGTAGCCGGGGCGCTGGGCGGAGGCGTCGAGTACGACGAGACCGACGTGGACTGGGCGCTGTCGGCCTTCGGCCGGTACATCGTGGAGGACGCAGAGGAGGGGCAGGCGGTGTATCGCCTGTACCACCGGGAGTTCGTGGCCCACCTCAAGCGGCGCGAGGGACCGGGCGGGGCGGCGGCGGGTGAGGTGGTGTTGCGGACGTTGCTCGACCTGCTGAAGCAGCAGGGGCGAGTGGGTGACTGGTCGGGGGTGGATCCGTATGTGACGCGGGGGCTGGTGGCGCATGCGGTGCGGTCCGGTGGGGCGGGGGTGGATGTTCTGCGGAGGGTGGCGGCCTGGGATGAGGGGTGCGGGCTGCCTTATCTGGCCGAAGGTTTGCATGAGCTGTCCCTGGTGCTGTCGGAAGCCGGACTGCGTGACGAGGCCCTGGACTGCTCGCACGAGGCGGTCGGTCTTTACCAGGAGCTGAACGCGGCCGACCCGAAAACTCACCTTTCCGACCTCGCCATGTCCCTCAACAACCTCGCCGCTCACCTCTCCGAGACCGGAGACCGCCAAGGCGCACTCGAACCCGCCCACGAATCCGTACGCCTCTACCGCACCCTCGCCCAACAACACCCCCCCGCATTCCTCCCCAACCTCGCAGCCTCCTTGCACAACCTCGCCACTCACCTCGCCGACACCGGAGACCGCCAAGGCGCACTCGAACCCGCCCACGAATCCGTACGCCTCTACCGCACCCTCGCCCAACAACACCCCCCCGCATTCCTCCCCAACCTCGCCATGTCCCTCAACAACCTCGCCAATCGCCTCGCCGAGACCGGAGACCGCCAAGGCGCACTCGAACCCGCCCACGAATCCGTACGCATCCGACGCACCCTCGCCCAACAACACCCCGCCGCATTCCTCCCCGACCTCGCAGCCTCCCTGCACAACCTCGCCACTCACCTCACTCACACCGGAGACCGCCAAGGCGCACTCGAACCCGCCCACGAATCCGTACGCCTCTACCGCACCCTCGCCCAACAACACCCCGCCGCATTCCTCCCCGACCTCGCCATGTCCCTCAACAACCTCGCCAGTCACCTCGCCGATGCCGGAGACCGCCAAGGCGCACTCGAACCCGCCCACGAATCCGTACGCCTCTACCGCACCCTCGCCCAACAACCCCCCGCCGCATTCCTCCCCGACCTCGCAGCCTCCTTGCACAACCTCGCCAATCGCCTCGCCGATATCGGAGACCGCCAAGGCGCACTCGAACCCGCCCACGAATCCGTACGCCTCTACCGCACCCTCGCCCAACAACACCCCGCCGCATTCCTCCCCAACCTCGCCATGTGCCTCAACAACCTCGCCAATCGCCTCGCCGATGCCGGAGACCGCCAAGGCGCACTCGAACCCGCCCACGAATCCGTACGCCTCTACCGCACCCTCGCCCAACAACACCCCGCCGCATTCCTCCCCAACCTCGCCATGTCCCTCAACAACCTCGCCAACCACCTCGCCGACACCGGAGACCGCCAAGGCGCACTCGAACCCGCCCACGAATCCGTACGCATCCAACGCACCCTCACCCAACAACACCCCGCCGCATTCCTCCCCGACCTCGCAGCCTCCCTACACAACCTCGCCAACTGCCTCGCCGACACCGGAGACCGCCAAGGCGCACTCGAACCCGCCCACGAATCCGTACGCATCCGACGCACCCTCGCCCAACAACACCCCGCCGCATTCCTCCCCGACCTCGCCATGTCCCTCAACAACCTCGCCACTCACCTCACTCACACCGGAGACCGCCAAGGCGCACTCGAACCCGCCCACGAATCCGTACGCATCCAACGCACCCTCACCCAACAACACCCCGCCGCATTCCTCCCCAACCTCGCCATGTCCCTCAACAACCTCGCCGCTCACCTCTCCGAGACCGGAGACCGCCAAGGCGCACTCGAACCCGCCCACGAATCCGTACGCCTCTACCGCACCCTCGCCCAACAACACCCCGCCGCATTCCTCCCCAACCTCGCCATGTCCCTCAACAACCTCGCCAATCGCCTCGCCGAGACCGGAGACCGCCATGGCGCACTCGAACCCGCCCACGAATCCGTACGCATCCGACGCACCCTCGCCCAACAACACCCCGCCGCATTCCTCCCCGACCTCGCCATGTCCCTCAACAACCTCGCCAACCACCTCGCCAACGCCGGAGAGTCTTCAGCCGCAGTTCAGGCGCACGAGCAGGTCCTCGCCGACCTCGGCGCCGAGCACCCGACAACCGGTCGAGCTCTCGCCCTCGAACGGGACAGCTTCCTGGTCCGCCGGCCGGAGTGTTCGACCCCAGTGGGGCTGCGCGGTCTCGCTCGGCTGGCGAGCACCCCAACCGCCGAAACACCGGACCACGTGACGTTTCAGGCCCGGCACGCCCTCCGCGAGTACGTGCAAGAGAGCGCTAAACGCCACGACGAACTGACAGCCATCTGGCACGACGAAACCACCGCACCGCCCCCCGCCTGGCTGACGCTCTCCCCTCAGACCCTGGACACAGTCGCCGCATGGCTGGTGACACCCACCTGGTCCGACTCACACGCCCACTGGACCGACCACGCCGAGCTCCTGAGCAGCCCCGAAGCCGCCGTAGCCCTCGCCGAGTACGCGCTCCTCGACCCCGAGGCCGCAGCCCACTACCAAGCCCTCCGCGAAGAAATCCTCACCGAAGGCGCGCCCGCCGCCTTCCGCCCCCTCATCCTCGGCGAGCAACTGTCCGACTGGACGGCCCTCACCACCTGGGACGAGTCCGAGCAGTTCCTCCGCGCTCACCCGGACCTCCTCGAACTCGACCCGCCGGACTCGGTCCCCGCCGCCCTGCTCCACGCAGCCCGCACCCACGACATCCCCACCGCCTACGCCCTCGTACGCGACCGCGCCGCCCTCCAGCAGTGCGTGCAGAACGCCCTCACCACCGGCGACGCCGAAGCCCTTCGCCACGCGGCCGCCATCGAGGACGAGGTGTACGACGACCGGCTCTCCGCCCGCACCCACCACCAGGCCGCCCTGATCCTGGCGGGCACCCCTGAAGACCCCGCCGACCTCGCCCCCCTCGTCGCCGACGCCTCGCCCGACGTACGCAACCGGCTGATCTCCGAGACCGCCGCCCTCAGCGCGGCCCACGCGCCCCAGCACGCCGCGCACTGGGTGCGGATCATTCAGGCCCTGGCCGCCACCGGGTGACCGCAGCCGTCTGCCTGATCCTGGCCGCCTCGCCCGAGGCCGGCCGGGCGCCCGCGCTGCATGAGGAGCACCGGGACGTGCAGCGCAGCGTCACGCACGCCAGGTTCGGGCACCTGTTCCGGCTCGACGTCCTTCCGGCCGCCCGGGCCGAGGACCTGGTGCAGTACCTGGCGGCCACCGTGCCGCACGTCCTGCACTTCGCGGGGCGAGGGACGCCCGACGGCGGGCCCCGCTTCGTCACCGACGACGGCGGCGCGGCGCCCGTCGCCCTGGTCGGCTTACGCGACTGCGTCGCCGACGCCGCCCCGCTCGGGCTGCGACTCGTGGTGCTCAACGCCTGCTGGACCGAGCCGTTGGCCAAGGAGATGGCCGGCCTCGTCCCCGTGGTCATCGGGTGGGAGGGGCAGGTCCCCGACGCGCACGCGTGTGCGTACGCCCGGGTCTTCTACCGCAACCTCGCCGAAGGCGACTCCGTGCTGAGCTCCCACGCCACCGCCTGCAAGCTGCTCGCGCTCATCGGGTGCACCGGCCTCCCCGTACTGCACAGCACCCCCGGCCACCTCCCCGAAGCCCACTTCCTCATCGCCGCCTCCGACCGCCCCGTCCCGCCGGGCAAGCCGCTCACGCCTCGCTGGTACCGCTCCCCGGCGCCCCCGCGCAAGCCGTGGTTTCCTCGGCCTCCGCAGGCGTGAGGAGGGCGGGGGCCAGCCGGTACCCCCGGCTCTCCGCGATCCGCAGGGCGTCCTGCAGCGACTCCGCCAGGCGGACCCCGGTGAACCTCAACTCTCGGGTGCCCACGCCCGTTTCGGACAACAGCGCCCGCGCCTCGCGCAACACGTACTGGGCCGAGTCGAGCAGGTCCGTCTCCACCTCGTCGGCCAGCCGCGACATCCGGCCGCCCGGGTCGTCGCTGCTCAGGTAGCACGGGATGCCGCTCTCGCCGACCCAGGGGAGCAGCCGCATCGCGTTCCCTTGCGCGTCGAACATCATGTCGCCTCCGCCTCCGTTCGGGGAGCGCTCTGGCCCCCGGTCGTACCCGCTGGTTACGGTGTGTGCCGCAATCGTCGCGCTGTGGCGGGTCTCCCCAACAGGGCCGCCGCGTCCCGACGTTTCACACGGGACACACGGAAGGCCCGCTCGATGACGTTCAGGTCCCAGCCGCTCTCCCCCTTCACCTCCGCGCGCCACTACTTCGGCTCGGAGCTACGCCGCCACCGCGAGCGCGCCCAGCTGTCCCTCGTACAGCTGGCGGACATCGTCAACTCCAGCAAGAGCACGCTCGCCCGGATCGAGACGGCCGAACTGATGCCCCCGCCGGACATGCCCAGCTGCCTGGACATCGCCTTCGGGACGGATCAGCACTTCACGGGGCTCTACGGGCTCGCCAAGCAGGAAATCCACCCTGACCAGTACCGGCGGTACATGAACTTCGAAGCCGAGGCAGTACTCATAGAGCAGTACGGTGCGCAAGCTCTGCCCGGACTACTTCAGACCGAGGCATACGCGCGTGAATTCCTGCGATGCCAGCGTGACTTGAGCCCTGAGCAGGTGGAGGAACGCGTAGCCGCACGGATGTCCCGGCAGGAGAGGCTGGACTCGGCCTCGGCCCCGTTCCGGTGGGCAATCATCGACGAGGCGGCGTTACGGCGGCGCATGGGGTCCCCCGCTGCCATGCACCAGCAGCTGGCTTCGTTGCTCGCACAGGCCAATACACCGAAGAGCAGCATCCAGGTCATGCCGTTCAGCGCGGGGCTCCACTACCTCATGGGCAGCGCACTGACGCTGCTCACCCTTGCCGACGGTACGAGGGTGGCGTACGAGGAAGGCATCGAGGCCGGGCACCTCTACGAGGGCAGTGAGAAGGTGGCACAGTGGCAGCGGCACTACGAGGTCCAGCGCGCCAACGCCCTCTCGCTCCCCGAGTCGGCGCAGATGATCCGGACCATCATGGAGGACTAC
The DNA here is from genome assembly GCF_052542855.1 of Streptomyces sp. SAS_281. Classification (NCBI taxonomy): domain Bacteria; kingdom Bacillati; phylum Actinomycetota; class Actinomycetes; order Kitasatosporales; family Streptomycetaceae; genus Streptomyces; species Streptomyces sp. SAS_281. Next base: position 63,200 of record NZ_JBMNDO010000032.1, on the reverse strand, counting down.
GAACCGTGCGACACATCCCCGAGCTGAGTTCCGCCCGCTGGCGTCGCAGCAGCTACAGCAACGCCAACGGGGGCGAATGCGTCGAGATCAGCGACGACTTCCCCGGCCTCGTCCCCGTACGCGACAGCAAGAACCCCACCGGCCCGGCACTCCTCGTCAACGCCGCCGCCTGGGGCGAGTTCGTCTCGTCCCTGAAGTAGCGGGCGGCGCAACGGCCTGTCCCGCACCTGGGTGTGGGACAGGCCGTTGCGCTATCACCCGGCGACCGGAAAGAGCCGAGTTTGTCCGGACCGGCCCCTCGGCGTCCCATCCGTGCATACGCTGCTGTCCATTTCAGCGGCGTAGGTGCGGGAAGGCGGAGCGCCCGATGGCGGATGAGGCGGATGTGCTGGGCGGCGAGGCCGTGGGGACCGCGTTGTGCGTCGTGTGCGAGACGTACGCCGACGAGCGGACCTTTCCCCGGCTGGCCGGCGCGACGGCCCAGATGGAGGGGATCGCCAACCGCCTTGAGGCGCTGGGGATCGCGGTCCGTTTGGCAGGCGGCGGCAACCCGGCCTGGGCGGACTTCGACCAGGACCTCACCGCCTGGAGCGCATCCGGCGCGGGGAAGCCCGCGATCATCGTCTGGTCCGGGCACGGCGTGCTGGTGGACGACGAACTCCGGCTGGCACTCTGCGACTTGGACCTCGATGTCGAGCAGGTGACCCGGGACGCGCGCGCCCTGCGGCGCGGGGTCCCGCCCGAGACGCTGGTCAACGAGGCCGTGGCGTCGGGGGCCGACCAGATCCTGGTGATCATCGATGCCTGCCATGCCGGGGACGCCGTGGGCCGGGGACTGGAGAAGGCGCTGCGGCGCTGGGAGACCACCTCCGCGCCGCCCGGCCGGGTCCAGTGGTTCGGGATCATGACGAGCTGTCGGCGCGGTGAGACCTCGGACGGCGCCGGGCCGCTGCTCGACGCGCTGGCCGAAGTGCTGAGGGAGGGCCCGGCCACCAGCGAGTACCGCTCGGCGTGGAGCGCACACAACGCGATGGTCAGCGGCCCGGACGTGCTCGCCGCGCTCGGCGAGCGGTGGCGCGGGGAGGGCCAGACGCCGGTCCCCGCCGCCCTGGGCACCGGGCGGCCGGTCTTCCCGAACCCGCGCCATGCGCCCGGGGCGCCCGCGCGACTGGTGGAGCACCTGGTGCTCGCGGCCCGGGGCGTCGGGTTCCGCGAGGAGGGCTCGTTCTTCACGGGCCGGAAGCGGGTCCTGGGCCGGATCACCGACTGGATCGAGGCGGACGAGGCCGGGCTCTTCCTGGTGACCGGCCCGGCGGGCTGCGGCAAGTCGGCGGTGCTGGGCCGGATCGCGACGCTCACCGACCCGGAGCGGCGCGCGGAGACCGAGGCGCAGGGCGGCCTGCGCGAGGGCGACCCCGGCCCCGGCCCCGGGCACCCGCTCGCGGCGGTGCATCTGCGGGGCCTCAGTCCGCTTCAGGCCGCTGCGGAGCTGGCCCTGCGGCTCGGACTGCCGGAGCCGCGCAACACGGACGACTTCAAGGGGGAGCTGCGCGAGCTGGAGCGGCGCCCGGTGCTGGTCCTGGACGGCCTGGACGAGGTGCCCGTCGAGCATCTGCAAGCCACGATCGAGGAGCTGGTCTTCCCGCTCAGCCGGGCGGTCCCGGTCCTGCTGGGCTCGCGCGAGCGGGCGTTCCGCGCCCGGCTGGCGGACGACGGGCATCCGGACGAGACCCTGCCGGACGCGCTGGCCCGGCTGATCGGGGCGGCCGTCACCACCGCGGACCTGGAGGAGGAGCCGGACACCGAGGAGGACATCGCCGCGTATGTGCGCCGCCGGTGCGAGGCGGGCGGCTTCTCGGCGCACCGGGCGCGGGAGGCGGGTGAGGCGGTCGCCGCCCGCGCCACATCGGTCGGCGGCGGGTTCCTGTTCGCCCGGCTGGTGACGGGCTCGCTGCTGGCGGAGGGGCGGGACGCCGGGGACGACGCCTGGCAGACCGGTCTGCCGGCGTCCATCGGGGCCGCGTTCGAGGACGACCTGCGGGCGGGCCCGGTCCGGGTCCTGGCGGACGGCTCCGAACTCGCGTCCGCCGCACGCGATCTGCTGACCGCGCTGGCCTGGGCGGCCGGGCGCGGCATGCCCGCCGGGGGCGTCTGGGAGGAGGTCGCCGGGGCGCTGGGCGGCCGGGCGACGCCGTACGACGAGAGCGACGTGGACTGGGTGCTGTCCGCGTACGGGCGTTACATCGTGGAGGACGCGGAGGACGGGCAGGCGGTGTACCGGCTGTACCACCGGGAGTTCGTCTCGCACCTGGAGGCCCGGCCGGTGGCGGGCGGCGCCGAGGCCGCGGAGGTGGTGCTCGCCGCGCTCGTCGCGCATGCCGAGCGGCGCGCGGCGGACGGCGGCTGGGCGGCGGTGGACCCGTACGTGATGCGGAGGCTCGCGCGGCACGCGCGCTGGGCGGGCGCGCCGGGGATCGAGGCGCTGCGGGAGTTCGTCAAGCGGCTCGGGCCGGACGCGGTGCCGGTCCTGGGCCATGCGCTGCACGGCTACTCGGAGCAGCTGGGGCAGGAAGGGAACCCGGCCGAGGCGTTGCGGGCGGCGCAGGAGGCGGCGGACCTCTTCCGGACGTTGGAGGAGGCCGCCCCCGGGTCCCGTACGACGGAACTGGTCCGCACCCTGGTCAACGTCGCCAACCGGTGCGCCGACGTCGGGGACCGCGAGGGGTCGCTCCTCCCGGCGCGTGAGGCGGTCGCGCTCCTGCGGAGCCGCTCCGAGGCGGGCGACAGCGCATCCCTGGCCGACCTCGCGCTGGCGCTCGCCACACTCGGCAGGCGGGTCCACGAGATCGGTAATCCGGAGGGTGCGCTCGTCCTCACCGGGGACGCCGTCGTCATCTTCCGGGAGCTGTCCGAGAAGGAGCCGGCGGTTTTCCGCCCCGAGCTCGCCTCCGCGCTGAACGGCCTGGCGGTGGTGCTGATGGCACTCGGGGAGCGCCGGGCCTCCGTCTCCCCCGCGCAGGAGGCGGTGGAGATCTTCACCGACCTCGCCGCCACGCGCCCGGACGAGCACCTGGGCCCCCTCGCCTCCTCACTGGCGAGCCTGGCCCTCGCCCTCAAAGCCGTCGGACGTCACGCGGACGCGCTGCCGCAGGCGGAGAAGTCGGTCGAGGCCAACCGGAGGATGCTCAAGCGCCATCCGGCCGCCCTGCGGGCCTCCCTGGCGGGCACCCTGGCCAATCTGTCCGTGCACAGGGCCGACGTGGGCGACACCGCGAGGGCGCTGGCCCCCGCGAGGGAGTCCGTGGAGATCTGCCGGGAGCTCGCCGAGCGTCACCCGGACGCGTTCCGGCAGGAACTGGCCACGGCACTGCACAACCTCGCGGACCGGCTCTCCGCCGTCGGCGACCACGAGGGCGCGCTCGCGCCCGCGCGGGAGGCCGCGCGGGTGTTCGCCGGGCTCGCCACCGAGCACATGGAGGTCTTCCAGCCGGATCTCGCCCGGTCCGTGACGTCCCTGGCCAACAAGACCGCCGCCGCCGGGGACCGCACGTCGGCGGTGCTGCTCGCGCGCCAGGCCCTGCAGCTCCAGCGCGATCTGGCCAAGCACCGGCCGGCGGCGGCCTCCCTCCCCGGGCTGGCCGGGATGCTGAACAACCTCGCGATGCACCTGGCCGCCGACGGGGAACCGGCGGAGGCCCTGGCACACTCCGAGGAGGCGGCCGCGCTCTACGGGCGTCTCGCCGGGGAGGACCCGGAGGCGTTCCTCCCCGAGTACGCGCCGGCCCTCAACAACGTCGCCAATCACCGTGCCGTCCTGGGCGATCTGTCGGGGGCGCTCACGGCGGGCCGGGAGTCTGTCGCGATCCGCCGGGAACTCGCCGCGGCACAGCCCGCCGTCCACCGGCAGGAGCTGGCCGTCTCACTCGCCAACCTCGCCGCCCATCTGAACCCGGCCGGTGAGCCGGAGGAAGGACTGTCCGTCGCGACAGAGGCCACCGCGCTCCTGCGTGAACTCGCCCCCGACGCACCCGCCCTGCGCTCCCCGCTCGCGAGGGCCCTCGGCGCCCTGGCCACGAACCTCAACAGCACCGGCAGCCGGAAGGAAGCCCTGGCGGCGGCCGACGAAAGTGTCGTCCTGTTTCGCCGGCTCGTGGACGAGCACAGCGGAGCGCACCGTGCCGACCTGGCGCTCGCCCTGCGGAACCTCGGCAAGCTGCGGGGGATGAACGGGGACCCCGTAGGAGCCGTGAGTACGGTTCGGGAAGCGCTGCCCGTCTGCCGCGCCCTGGCCCTGGAGAACCCGCGCGCCTTCGAGGACGATCTGGTGCAGGGGCTCGGGGAGCTGGCCCGCGCGCTCGCCCGTACCGGCGACCACGCCTCGGCGGCCGAAACATACGCGACTACCGCGGCGGAGTTCGCCGAAGCCCACCCGTCGACCGCCCGGCGCATCGGCGTCGAGCGGAGCATCTTCCTGCTGGGCTGCCCCGATCCGCTGCCCTCGGAGGGCGTACGCGCACTCGTGTCGTTCCTCGGGCGGGACGCCGGTCTCGAAGCGGAGGACGGCCCGGACCTGGTGACCGTACGGGCACGGCGGGCGCTGCGCGCCCACGGCGACCGGGAGGCGGTGCGCGCCGCGTGGGAGGCGGAGACCCACGGCCCCGCGCCCGACTGGCTCTCGCTGTCCGCCGCGACGCTGGAGGCGGTGGGCGTCTGGATGTTCGCGCCCGACTGGCCCGCGTCACGTGACCTCTGGTCCCGGTACGCCGACGCGCTCGCCGGCGAGGAGGCCGCGACGGCACTCGAAGAGCTGGCGCTCCTGGACCCGGCCACCGCCCAGCAGCACGCCGCGCTCCGCGATTTCGTGCTCGACCACGGCGTGACCGCCGCCTACGATCCGCTGATCCTCTCGGGGCAGCTGGCCGAGTGGGCGCGCTGCGAGTCCTGGGCCGAGTCGCGGGCCTACCTGGAGGAGCATCCGCGCCTGCTCCAGGTCCGGCCGTCCCCGGACACCCCCCTCTCGCACGTCGCCGTCCTGGACGTCTCCCGTACGGAAGGGATGGACGCCGCCTACGCGCTGGTGGAGGACCGGGACGCGCTCCAGGCGTACGTGGACAGGGCGTTGGAGGCCGGCGACGGCACCTCACTGATGCACGCGGCCGCCATCGAGGGGCAGGTCTTCGAGGACCGGCTGTCCTCCTTCGCCCACGCGCAGGTGGGCATGGTCCTCTCGGGGGCCGTCCAGGGCATCGAACCGGAGGAGCTGGCCGAGCTGGTCCCGCGCGCCCCGGAGGAGATCCGGGGCCGGCTGGTGCGGGAGGTCGCGGGCCTCAGTGTGCGGTACGCAGAACCGTACGGGGAGCTGTGGCTCCGCATGATCAAGGCGCTCAGCGGGGCGGCCTGACGGTCACGGCCGCACGCGGAGGGGCCTGGCCCGCACGAGCGTGCGGACCAGGCCCCTGGCGTCACCGTGCGGATCAGGCCCGCGTCGGCTCCGGTTCGCCGGAGGACTCCCGCGCCTCCGCCGGGGCCGGAACGCCGGCCTTCCCGGCCCGCTTAGCGGCCTTCTTGTCCCGGCGGCGTTCCTTGCGGAGCTCCACCATCGCGTACAGCGTCGGCACCAGGAGGAGCGTCAGCAGCGTCGAGGTGATCAGACCGCCGATGACGACGACGGCCAGCGGCTGCGAGATGAAGCCGCCCTCGCCGGTGACGCCGAGCGCCATCGGGAGCAGGGCGAAGATCGTCGCCAGGGCCGTCATGAGAATGGGACGCAGACGGTGGCGGCCACCCTCGACGACCGCTTCGATGACGCCCATGCCCTGGGCCCGGTACTGGTTGATGAGGTCGATCAGCACGATGGCGTTGGTGACCACGATGCCGATCAGCATCAGCATGCCGATCATCGCCGCGACGCCCATCGGGGTGCCGGTGACGATGAGCAGGCCGATCGCCCCGGTGGCGGCGAACGGGATGGAGACCAGCAGGATCAGCGGCTGGATCAGCGACCGGAAGGTGGCGACCAGCAGCATGAAGACGATCGCGATGGCCGCCAGCATGGCCAGGCTGAGCTTGATCAGCGCGTCCTGCTGGTCCTCGGAGACACCGCCGATGGTGGCGGTGGCGCCGGCCGGGAGCTTGAGGGCGTCGATCTTCTCCGTGAGCTCCTTGCTGACGTCACCGGTGTTGTCGCCGGTGGGCCGGGCGGTGATCGTCGCGGCGCGCTGGCCGTCGATCCGGGTCGTGGAGACCGGTCCGGGGACCAGCTTCACGTCGGCGATGGTGCCCAGCTTCACGCGGCCCAGCGAGAGGTTCTTCAGCTCCTCCATGGTGGTGGCCGGGTGGGCGGACCTGACGACGACATCGCGCTCGGTGTCGCCCATGATCGCCTTGCCCGCGGGGGTGCCCTTCACCGCTGCGGCGACGGCCGCCCCCAGCGTCGCCTGGTTGTAACCGGCGGCGGCGGCCTTGGCGTTGGCCGTGACGGAGATGCGCTTGACGCTCTCGGCCAGGTTGCTCTCGACGTCCGTGGCCTCCTTGAGCTTGGACATCTCGGCCCGTACGGCCTCCGACGCCTTCTTCAGCGTGTCCGCGTCGGGGGCCTTGACCACGACGCTCAGGTTCTGGCTGCCGAAGCCGTCGCCCGCGGAGATGGTGGTGTCACCGATGCCGTCGAGCTCGCCGAGGGCGCTCTCGATGCGGTCCTGGGCGTCCTCGAAGTCGGAGGCGTCCTTCAGCGTGATCTGGTAGCTGGCCTGGTTGGATCCCGTACCACCGCCGAAGGCGGCCATGAAGCCGGAGGAGCCGACGGTGACCTGGTAGTCCTTGACGCCCTTGTCGTCGGTGAGGACCTTTTCGACCTTCCTGGCCGCCTGGTCCGCGGCGTCCAGACTGGTGCCCGGGGCCAGCTCCTGCTTGATGGACAGGACTTCCTGCTCGCCCTGGTCGAAGAAGGTGAACTTCAGCAGCGGCGCCATGCCGAAGGTGCCGATCAGCACGACGACGGCGATGAGCAGGCTGACGACACGGCGGCGAGTGGCGAAGCGCAGCACCGGCACGTAGATCTTCTGGAGGCGGCTGCGCGCCTCCTTCTCCTCGGCCTCGCGGCGCGCCTTCTCCGGGTCCTCGGCGGTGCCCTTGGGAGCGCGCAGGAACCAGTACGACAGGACGGGGACCACGGTCAGCGAGACCAGCAGCGAGGCCAGCAGGGCCGCGGTGACGGTCAGCGAGAACGGCCCGAAGAGCTGCCCGACCATGCCGCCGACGAGGCCGATCGGCAGGAAGACGGCGACGGTGGTGAGGGTGGACGAGGTGACCGCTCCGGCCACCTCCTTGACCGCGGTGATGATCGCCGAGTGGCGCTCCTCGCCGTAGCCGAGGTGGCGCTTGATGTTCTCCAGGACGACGATCGAGTCGTCCACGACCCGGCCGATCGCGATGGTGAGCGCGCCCAGGGTCAGCATGTTGAGCGACAGGTCACGGGTCCAGAGCACGATCAGCGCGAGGACCACGGAGAGCGGGATGGAGACCGCGGTGACCAGGGTGGAGCGCAGCGAGGCCAGGAAGACCAGGATCACGATGACCGCGAAGACCAGGCCGAGTGCGCCCTCGGTGGTCAGGCCGGAGATCGCCTTGGAGACGGCCGGGCCCTGGTCCGAGACGACGGTCAGGTCGGCGCCGGAACCGAGGTCCTTGCGCAGGTCCGGGAGCTTGTCCTTGACGGCGTCCGAGATGGCGACGGCGCTGCCGTCCTTGTCCATCGTCGCCATGACGGCGAGGCTCGGGCGGCCGTTGGTGCGGGTGATGGAGTCCGCGGTGGCGGCCTCCTGCTTCACCGTCGCGATGTCCCCGAGGCGGACCGGCTTGCCGGGCTTGCCGGAGGCCGGGTTCTGACCGGTGACCCGGAGGTCCTCGATCTGCTTCAGCGAGGAGAAGGCGCCGCCGACCTGGACGGTGCGGCTCTTGCCGGACTCCGAGAAGCCTCCGGCGGGGACGGTCGCACCGCCTGCCTGGAGGGCCTGGGCGAGCGAGGCCGAGTCCAGTCCGGCGGCGGCGAGCTTCTTGTCGTCCGGGGTGACGGAGACCTGGAGGTCGCGCACACCGTCGACGGTGACCTGGCCGACGCCGTCGATGTCCTCCAGGGCGGGGACGACGGTGCGATCCAGCTGGTCGGCGAGCGCCTGCTGGTCCTTGTCCGAGGTGACGGCGAGGACGACCGTCGGGATGTCGTCCGTCGAGCCGGCGATGACCTGCGGGTCGACGTCCTGGGGAAGCTGGACGCGGGCCCGGTTGACGGCCTGCTGGATGTCGGCGACGAGCTGCTTGGTGCCCTCGTCACCGAAGTCGAAGGTCGCCATGACGAGGGCGTTGCCCTCGCTGGCGGTCGACGTGATGCCGGTGACGCCGTCGACGGCCTTGATGGAGTTCTCGAGCGGTTCGACGACCTGCTTCTCGACCACATCGGGGGACGCACCCTGGTACGGGGCGAGCACCGACACCATCGGCAGTTCGATGGTGGGCAGCAGCTGCTGCTTGAGCTGCGGGATCGCAATCGCTCCGAAGACGAGCGCGACGATCGAGATCAGACCGATCAGGGCCCTTTGCGCGAGGCTGAATCTGGACAGCCAGGACATGGGTGGGTCTCTTTCTGTGGCTTACGCGGCAGGTGGGCGGGATGCCGGGCCGTGCCCGGGGGACAGATCCCGCCCACCTATACGATCGCCGATCCCCGGGACGAAAGTCCTCGGCCCCAGGGTCGCTTTCTCACGCCCCGCATACCGCAGGTGGAGTACACCCCGGCTGCACCCTCACTCCACCCGTGGGCGCACCAGGCCCGATTCGTACGCGATTACCACCAGTTGTGCCCGGTCCCGGGCGCCCAGCTTCGCCATCGCCCGGTTCACATGGGTCTTGACGGTCAGTGGGCTGACGACCAGGCGTTCCGCGATCTCGTCGTTGGACAGGCCGCCCGCGACCAGGACCAGCACTTCGCGCTCCCGGGTGGTGAGGGCCGTCAGGCGCTCCGCGTACGCGGCCGCCCCCGGCCCCTCGCCGGCCCCGCCGCCGCCCTGCGCGAGGAACGTGGCGATCAGGCCCTTGGTCGCGGCCGGTGAGAGCAGCGCCTCGCCCCCCGCGGCGATCCGGATCGCGTTGAGGAGTTCGTCCGGCTCGGCGCCCTTGCCGAGGAAGCCCGAGGCCCCGGCGCGCAGCGACTGCACCACGTACTCGTCCACCTCGAAGGTGGTGAGCATGACCACGCGGACGTCCGCGAGCTCCGGGTCGGCGCTGATCATGCGGGTGGCGGTGAGTCCGTCCGTGCCGGGCATCCGGATGTCCATCAGCACGACGTCGGGCCGCTCCGCGCGGGCCGCCTCCACGGCCTGCGCCCCGTCCGCCGCCTCGCCCACCACCCGCATGTCGGGCTCCGAGTCGACCAGCACCCGGAACGCGCTGCGCAGCAGCGCCTGGTCGTCGGCGAGCAGGACCTTGATGGCCGGTGTCATGCGTTCTCCCCCGTCCGGCCCACCGCGCCCGGCCGACCGGGCTCCTGCGCGCGGGCCTCGACGGGCAGGATCGCATGGACGCGGAACCCGCCCCCGTAGCGGGGACCGGCCGTGAGGGTGCCGCCCAGGGCGGTGACGCGTTCGCGCATCCCGAGCAGGCCGTGGCCGCCGCCGGGGGCGGAGTCGGCGCCTCCGGCGTTCCCGCGGCCGTTGTCCAGGACCATGACCTCGGCCGTGGCTCCGACCCGTACGACGCTCACCTCGGCCTTGGCGCCCGGGCCCGCGTGCTTGCGGACATTAGTCAGCGCCTCCTGGATCACCCGGTACGCGGCCAGGTCGACGGCCGCCGGCAGCGGCGGCTCGCCCTCGGCGGCGCAGGCCACCTCGACGGGCAGCCCCGCCTGGCGGACGCTCTCCACGAGCTGGTCCAGGACCGCGAGGCCGGGGGCCGGTTCGGTGGGGGCCTCCGGGTCGCCGGACTGGCGGAGCAGGCCGACGGTGGCCCGTAGCTCGTTGAGCGCAGACCGGCTCGCCTCGCGGACATGGGCGAGGGCCTGTTTCGCCTGGTCGGGGCGCTTGTCCATGACGTGGGCGGCGACCCCGGCCTGCACGTTGACCAGGGCGATGTGGTGGGCGACGACGTCGTGCAGGTCGCGGGCGATGCGCAGCCGCTCCTCGGCGACCCGGCGGCGGGCCTCCTCCTCGCGGGTCCGTTCGGCCCGTTCGGCGCGCTCCCGGATCGCGTCGACGAAGGCCCGCCGGGAGCGGACCGCGTCGCCCGCGGCCCCGGCCATCCCGGTCCAGGCGAAGACGCCCAGGTTCTCCTGGCTGTACCAGGGCGGCGACCCGAAGAGCATGGCGGCGGCGGTGAGCGCGGCCATGGTGAGCAGCCCGACCCGCCAGGTGGTGGGCCGGTCGGTGCGCGCCGCGACGGTGTACAGCGCGATGACGGCGCTCATCACGACGGGGGTCGGCGGGTCCGCGGTGACCAGCTCCACGACGGTCAGCGCCCCGGTGGCGGCGAGCACCGCCATCGGTTCGCGGCGCCGCCGGATCAGGACCAGTGCGCTGAGCAGCATCAGCAGCAGGCTGCTCGCGGCGGGTGTGCGGGCGCCGAAGGTGGGCCCGTCGTGCCCGCCGGGGTCCACGAATGACGCGAAGACCATGGCCACGAGCACGCCCAGGGCGAGCGCGCCGTCCAGCGCGAGGGGGTGGCCGCGCAGCCAGTCGCGGATGCGCAGGACCCCGGTTCCGAGGGTGGTCACGTCGGGCTACGTTACGGCGTGCCGCGCGCGGGCCGTTCCGGCCGGAAGCGGCGGGCCCGGGCGCACCTGTGCCCCGCGTCCGTCGGACGGCGCGGGGCACTCGGGTGCGGGTGCTGGAGAGCGGTCGGCGTCAGCCGGGGATCAGACCGTCGTCGCTGAGCATGGCGCGTACCTCTTCGAGGGTGGCGTCCGGCGACGGCAGGATCAGTTCGGACGGCTCCAGGGAGTCGTCCGGCAAGGGTGTGCCGAGTTCGCGCACGCGAGCCAGGAGCGCGTGGAGCGTGGTGCGGAAGCCGGGCCCGTCACCGCGCTCCATCTCGGCCAGCAGGGCGTCGTCGAGCTTGTCGAGCTCGGCGAGATGGCTGTCGGCCAGGACCGCCTGACCCTCCCCCATGATCCGTACGATCATGACGCCGCCTCAGTTCTTGTCGAATTTGTGCGACTGGCTGTTCTGCTGCTGGGCGTCCTGCCGGCCGCCCTCGATCGCCTGCTGGGAGGAGGAGCCGCCGGCCAGCTCGGCCTTCATGCGCTGGAGTTCCAGCTCCACATCCGTACCGCCGGAGATCCGGTCCAGCTCGGCGGCGATGTCGTCCTTCGCCGTGCCGGTCGGGTCGTCCAGGGCGCCGGAGGCCAGCAGCTCGTCGATCGCGCCCGCGCGGGCCTGGAGCTGCTGCGTCTTGTCCTCGGCCCGCTGGATCGCCAGGCCGACGTCGCCCATCTCCTCGGAGATGCCGGAGAACGCCTCCCCGATCCGGGTCTGCGCCTGGGCCGCCGTGTAGGTGGCCTTGATGGTCTCCTTCTTCGTCCGGAAGGCGTCCACCTTGGCCTGAAGCCGCTGGGCCGCGAGGGTGAGCTTCTCCTCCTCGCCCTGCAGCGTGGTGTGCTGCGTCTCCAGGTCGGTGACCTGCTGCTGGAGGGCGGCGCGGCGCGACAGCGCCTCGCGGGCCAGGTCCTCGCGGCCGAGCGCGAGCGCCTTGCGGCCCTGGTCCTCCAGCTTCGAGGACTGGCCCTGCAACTGGTTCAGCTGCAGCTCCAGCCGCTTGCGCGAGGTCGCCACGTCGGCGACTCCGCGGCGCACCTTCTGAAGCAGCTCCAGCTGCTTCTGGTACGAGTAATCAAGGGTCTCGCGCGGATCCTCGGCCCGGTCAAGGGCCTTGTTTGCCTTCGCGCGGAAGATCATCCCCATACGCTTCATGACACCGCTCATGGGCTTCGCGCGCCCCCTTCTGACTCAACTGGGCTCCAGCACTCCAACAGAACCCACAGTACGGGCCCTGCCTCTATTACCGCACTGTTCGGACGTCGATGGGCTCCTCCCCAAGGACGACTGTGCTCCCGGTCCACTCCCGCCCAGGGAGTAGGTGGCGCCCGTATCGCCCGCCCGTACACGGTCGAGGACGCGGGCCGTTGCCGGATCGTTCCCGGGCGGCCTGCGGAGATCCGCGAGCGACCCCGTACCCTTGGGCCTTGTGTTCCGTAGCCGCTCCAAGGAAGAGAAGGCCCCCACCGACAAGGTGACGGCGGACCTCTCCAAGACGCCCCGCGACCCGCAGGCCCCCAAGGGTCGCCCCACCCCCAAGCGCAGCGAGGCCCAGACGCAGCGCCGTCGTGCCTCCAGTGGCGCGCCGCTCGACCGCAAGGAGGCCGCGAAGCGCCAGCGCGAGGCCCGCCGGGTGGACATGGCCAAGCAGCGGGAAGCGCTCGCCAGTGGTGACGAGCGCTATCTGCCCGCGCGCGACAAGGGGCCGGTGCGCCGCTTCGTCCGCGACTTCGTGGACTCGCGCTTCTGCATCGCGGAGTACTTCCTGCCGCTCGCCGTGGTCATCCTGATCCTCAGCGTGATCCAGGTGCAGGGCATCCAGAACATCTCGCTGCTGCTCTGGCTGATCGTGATCGTGCTGATCGTGGTCGACTCGGTCGGGCTCGCGCTCCGTCTGCGCAAGCAGCTGAACACGCGGTTCCCGGACACGCCCAAGCGCGGCGCGGTCGCCTACGGGCTGATGCGCACGCTCCAGATGCGGCGGCTGCGTCTGCCGAAGCCGCAGGTCAAGCGCGGAGAGCGGCCCTGAGCACCGAGCCGTCCGGCCTGGTCGACGGTGCGTCCGCCGACCGGCCGGCCGGTGCCGTCTCCGGCTTCGCCGGGGCCTCGGCGGCCTGGACCAAGGGGCTGGCGGGTCTGCGCAACACCGTGCGCCAGGAGCTGGTCGCCCGGCAGCTGGACGAGCAGATCGCGGCCCGCTTCCCGGTCGGGCAGCGGCTGCGCATCCTGGACGTCGGCATGGGCCAGGGCACCCAGGCGCTGCGGCTCGCCCGGGCCGGGCACACGGTGACCGGTCTGGAGTCCGACCCGGAGATGCTGCGGACCGCCCGCGAGGCGCTGGGCGGGGAGCCGGCCGGCATCCGCGAGCGGGTGCGGCTCATCGAGGGCAACGGCCAGGACACCGGGGTCCACTTCCTGCCCGGCAGCTTCGACGTGGTCCTCTGCCACGGCGTGCTCATGTACGTCCAGGAGCCGGACGCCATGGTGGCGGGCCTGGCCCGGATGCTGGCGCCGGGCGGGCTGCTGTCCCTGCTCGTGCGGAACGCCGACGCGCTTGCGATGCGGCCGGGGATGGCCGGGGACTTCGCCGGGGCCCTGGCGGCGTTCGACTCCGACCGGTACACGAACCGGCTCGGCCTGTCCGTGCGCGCGGACCGGCTGGAGGCGCTGACGGCGACGCTCGCCTCGATCGCGGCGCCGCTGCACGCCTGGTACGGGGTGCGGCTCTTCACGGACAACGTGAGCAACGACGTGGAGCTGCCGCCGGCCGCGGAGCTGGAGCGGGTGCTCGCGGCGGAGGACCGGGCCGGTCGTACGGACCCGTATCGCGGTGTCGCCGCGCTGCTGCATCTGTGCGGCGTACGGGGCTGAGCCGGGGCCGGTGGGCCCGGGGCGTCCGGGTGGGCGTCCTGTCCTCAAGCGCCGGACGGGCTGAAGGATTGCCCTCAATCGCCGGGCGGGCTCGATTTTCGGCCGCCCGGCTCTGTCATGTGCGGCACATCCCCTCCCGATGTGCGGGCGGCCGCCCCGCCGTGCGTGGCACAACCCTCCCGATGTGCGGGCGACCGCCCCGCCATGCGTGGCACATCCCTCCAGGTTTACGGGCGCCGGCGCCCGCGCGTGCGGCACATCCCCTCCTGATGTGCGGGCGTCCGCCCGCCATGTGCGGCACAACCCTCCCGATGTGCGGGCGACCGCCCCGCCGTGCGTGGCACAACCCTCCCGATGTGCGGGCGACCGCCCCGCCATGTGCGGCACATCCCTCCAGGTTTACGGGTGCCTGCGCCCGCGCGTGCGGCACATCCCCTCCTGATGTGCGGGCGTCCGCCCGCCATGCGTGGGATTGATCTCCCGCCCCTCTGGATGCGCTCAACGGGCCACCCTTCGGGGCAAAAGTAATAATCCGGACATGGATGCCATTCACTCACGCCGCCGTGCGCGCCGGCTGTTGCTGCCCCTGTCCGCGGGTGTCTGCGCGATCGCGCTGGTGGGCGGTTGCTCCGGATCGGACACCCCCTCCTCCGCGCCGGCCGCGACGGCGTCCGGCTCGGCTCAGCCGGGTCCGGCCTCCAAGGCCGCCGGTGATCTGCAGAGCGAGTACCAGTCCGTCATCAACGACGTGCTGCCGTCGGTCGTGCAGATCGACGCCTCCGAGAGCCTCGGCTCCGGTGTCGTCTACGACGCCGGGGGCCATATCGTCACCAACGCGCACGTCGTCGGCGACGAGAAGACGTTCAAGGTCACGGTGGCCACCGGCGAGAAGGTGCTGAAGGCGTCACTGGTCGCCGCCTACCCCCAGCAGGACCTGGCCGTCATCAAACTGGACGACGTGCCCGACGGGCTGCGGCCCGCGAAGTTCGGCGACTCGGAGAAGGTCGCGGTCGGGCAGATCGTGCTGGCGATGGGCTCGCCGCTCGGCCTGTCCAGCAGCGTCACCCAGGGCATCGTCTCGGCCCTCGGCCGGACCGTGAGCGAGAGCCGCTCGGGCGGCGGCACCGGAGCGACCATCGCCAACATGGTGCAGACCTCGGCGGCCATCAACCCGGGCAACAGCGGCGGGGCCCTGGTGAATCTGGACAGCCAGGTCATCGGCATCCCGACGCTCGCCGCCTCCGACCCCCAGATGGGCGACAGCGCGGCGCCCGGGATCGGCTTCGCCATCCCGGCGTCGATGGTGCGGACGGTCGCGGACCAGATCATCAAGAACGGCAAGGTCACCGACTCGGGCCGGGCTGCGCTCGACATCACCGGCCGCACGGTCGTCAACGACGACTACCGGCCGGCGGGGGTCGCGATCGTCAGCGCGCAGAAGGGCGGCGCGGCCGACGAGGCGGGGCTGCGGGCCGGCGACATCATCGTGAAGGTGGACGACACGAAGGTCACCACGATCACCTCGCTCTCCGAGGCTCTGGCCGGCCACAAACCGGGCCAGAAGGCGGAGGTGACGTACACGCGCGGAAGCTCGCAGAAGACGGCCGAGGTCACGCTCGGCGAGATCTGAGCCTGCGGAGGCCGCTGCCGCCGGGAAGTCCGCGAGGACCCGCCCGGCGGCAGCCGTGTGCCGTCAGCCGGTCGCGTCCGCCTGGAGGCTCATCGGGCCGTAGATCTTCGTCCCGTCGTCGAAGAGCGTGACCTGGTCCGCCCCGCCGTCCAGGAGTTCCTTCCAGTACTCACCGATCCAGGACTCCGCGTCGCCCTGGGTCGTGAACTCCTCCGGCCGCAGGGCCGGCTCCGTCTCCGTACCGTCGGACTTCTCGAACCGCCACGTCCACGCCATGTCCGCCTCCTGGGTATGTCGTTCCGCTCGGCAGCCTAGTGCTTCCCACCAGCAAGGGAAGGGGCCCTGGGGCCTGTCCGGCGGATCTTCGCCCCCACGTCGCGCAACCCGCGCGGCGACGCGGGAGGATCGGAACGTGGAACTGACTCTGCTCGGCACCGGAGCCCCCGACGGGCTGCCGCGGCCCGACTGCCCCTGCGCCGCCTGCGCCCTCGCCCGCGGAGCCGGCAGCCGGGCCGCGACCGCCCTCCTGGTGGACGACGCGCTGCTGCTCGACCTCACACCGGGGGCGGTGTTCGCCGCCGCCCGCGCCGGCCACTCGCTCACCGGCGTACGCCAGGTCCTCCTCACCCACCCGCACGACGGACCGGCCGTCGAGCTGCCCGCCGGGCTGCCTCCGGCGGGCCGGGTGCCGGACGGCAGGGTGCTGACCCTGATCAGCGGGCACCGGGTGCGGGCCGTGCCGATGGACGCGCCCGGTACGGGATACGAGGTCACCTCGCCGGAGGGCGCCCGGCTGCTGTACCTCCCGCCGGGTGGCGCGCCGGCCGGGCTGACGGCCCCCGTGGCGCAGCCGTACGACCTGGTCGCCGGGGACGTCGTCGGGCGTCCCGACGCGGTGGCGCGGCTGCGGGCCGTCGAGGCGATCGGGCCCGCCACCGAGCTGATCGCCGTCCACCTGGACCACGACGCGCCGCCCGCCCCCGAGCTGGAGCGCCGGCTGGCCGCGGCCGGGGCGCGGGCCGTGCCGGACGGTACGACGCTGGCGGTCGGGGGCTTCCGCGCCCCGGCGGTGGTCCCCCGGCGCACCCTGGTCACCGGCGGCGCCCGGTCCGGGAAGTCCGTCGAGGCGGAACGGCGCCTGGAGACGTACCCGGAGGTCGTGTACGTGGCGACGGGCGGCACCCGGGACGGGGACGCGGACTGGGCGGCCCGGGTGGGGCTGCACCGGGAGCGCCGGCCGGCCGCCTGGCGCACCGAGGAGACCTGTGAGCCGGCGGAGCTGCTGTCCTCGGACGGGCCGCCGCTGCTCATCGACTGCCTGTCGCTGTGGCTGACGGACGCGATGGACCGGGTGGACGCCTGGGACGACGCGGCGTGGGCGGCGGGCGGCGAGCGCGCGCTGCGGGCCAGGACGGCGGAGCTGGTCGCGGCGGTGCGCGGGACGCGGCGCACGGTGGTCCTGGTGACCAACGAGACCGGCTCCGGGGTGGTGCCGGCGACGGCGGCCGGGCGGCGCTTCCGGGACGAGCTGGGCCGGCTGAACGCGGCGGTGGCCGAGGAGTGCGAGCAGGTGCTGCTGGTGGTGGCGGGCCAGGTGCTGCCGCTGCGCGGCTGAGGGGCGGGGAGCCCCGGGCGCGGGGCCGTACCGGGCGGGCCCGGAAAACGTGGCGGGTACTGTTCCGCAGGGAGCCCGCCGCCGGGCTCCCCCGGACCACTCCCCGTATCGACCCGCGAGGCAGATCCCCGTGAATCTGGACGACTTCTCCGACCTGATCGAACGCCCCGACGGGGGCGTACGGCGCGACGCCGAGGAACGCCGGGAGCGGCTCGTCGTGCCCCCGGGCGCCCTGGGCCGGCTGGACGAGCTGGCCGAGTGGCTGTCGACCGCGCAGCAGGCGTCGCCGGTGCGGACGGTCGGGCAGCCGCGTGTGGTGCTGTTCGCGGGCGACCACGGCGTCGCCGGGCTCGATGTGTCCGGCCGCGCGGCCTCCACCGCGCACGAGCTGGTGCGTGCCACGCTGGACGGCTCGACCCCGCTGGCGGTCCTGGCCCGCCGGTTCTCCGTACCGGTGCGGATCGTGGACGCCGGTCTCGACTGCGACCCGGAGCTGCTGCCGGAAGCGGTGGTCCGGACCCGGGTGCGGCGCGGCAGCGGCCGTATCGACGTCGAGGACGCGCTGACGGCCGAGGAGGCCGAGGCGGCCGTGCGGCTCGGGATCGCGGTGGCCGACGAGGAGGCCGACTCGGGCACCGACCTGGTGGTGCTCGGCGACCTGAGCGTGGGCGGCACGACGGCGGCGGCCACGCTGATCGCGGCGCTCTGCGGCACGGACGCCTCGGTGGTGACCGGGCGCGGCGGTGCCGGGATCGACGACCTGGCGTGGATGCGCAAGTGCGCGGCGATCCGCGACGCGCTGCGCCGGGCCCGGCCGGTCCTGGGCGACCAGTTGGAGCTGCTGGCCACCGTGGGCGGCGCGGATCTGGCGGCGATGACCGGCTTCCTGCTCCAGTGCGCGGTGCGGCGGCTGCCCGTGGTCCTGGACGGGGTGGTCGGCGCGGCGGCGGCGCTGGTCGGTCAGCGGGCGGCGTTCCGGGCGCCCGACTGGTGGCTGGCGGGCCAGCTGAGCGGTGAGCCGGCGCAGGCGAAGGCCCTCGACCGGATGGCGCTCAACCCGCTGCTCGACCACGGCGTCGTGGTGGGCGAGGGATGCGGAGCGCTGCTCGCCCTTCCCTTCGTCCAGGCCGCCGCCGCGCTGGCCGCCGAGCTGCCCGAGCGGGAGCCGGAGGCGGCGGAGGACGGCGCGGAGGACGGCGCGGACGATGAGAAGGACGACGTGACGGACTGACGCCGGCCCCGGCCGCGGGGCGCCCTCCCGTGCGGTGCGGCGCCCCCTATGATCCCGGGGTGACCTTCGGTCAGGACCTGTGCCGGGCGGCCCGCCGGGAGTGGGGCCCGCTGTGGTCGGCCGTACGGGCGCCGCTCGCCGCCCGAGGGCCGCGAGCCGTGCCCCTGACCCTGGCGTCGGTGGCGCTGACGGCATTGCTCCAGGTGGTGCAGAACCGGCCCTGGGGCTACGGCCCGGTGCAGACGCTGGGCGCGGTCCGGGCGGACGATCCGGTCTGGGCGGCCCTGCTGCGTACCCCGTTGTCGCTGTTCGTACCCGCGCTGGACCTGCCGGTGTGGGGCGCGCTGGCGCAGATGCTGGTGGTGTTCGGGGCCGCGGAGGTCTGCCTCGGCCGGTGGCGGACCCTGCTGATCGCGTACGCGGCGACCCTGGCCGGGACGCTGTACGCACGGATCGGTGTCGCGGCCGGGCCCGACGCCTTCCTCGGGCTGCCCGGGTCCGACGCGCGGGTCGTGGACACGGGCCCGTCGGCGGCGGTCGTCGCGCTGGCGGTCTGCGTCTGCGTCGCGTACCGGGCGAGGATCACCGGGGCGGTGGTGATCGCGGCGATGGCGGCCGAGACCGCGGTCAAGGACAACCTGGCGGGCCGGGAACACCTGGCGGCCGTCGCGGCGGCGCTCGCCCTGTGCGCGGTCCCGGTGCTGAGGGGCGGTCAGGGCTTGGAGGGCGGGAGCGGGGCCCGGTCCGGCGCCCCGCCGATCAGGTCCTGAAATCTGCGGCGCGGGCCGACCCATCGCACGTCGTGGTGGTAGGCCCGCAGCACCGCGCGGGAGCGGGCCCGGTGCCGGTTGCGGTAGAACCGCCTGGCCCACAACGAGGCCGGCCGGGCCAGCCGGATCGCGCCGACCAGGGCCACGAACGGGACGAGCGTGCCGACCACCGCCATCCGGGTCTTGCCCTTGAAAAGGGCGATCAGCACGAAGCAGAAGTTGATGACGACGGTGAGCACGGCCCCCAGGCGGCCCTGCTCCTGATCGTCGCTCAGGTCGTTGACGCCGAGCGGTGAGAAACCGCCGAGCACCAGCAGTACGAGGGCCGCGGTGAGCACCACGACCTCCACGCTCCGGCGCCCCTCCTCGGTCCAGTACACGTCGTCCAGGTAGAGGATCAGGGCGAACTCGTCCAGCACCAGCCCCGCGCCGACGCCGAAGACGACCGCGAAGATCCCGGCAGTGACCCCGTGCCGTCCGCCGGCCACCGCGCCGAAGCCGCCGACGACGGTCAGCACCACGCCGGGCACCACGTGGTGGATGTGGACGCCGCCGGGCGTGATGTTGCGGAAAGGCCCCTTCCCCGCCCGGATCATCCGGGTCACGACCCGGGTGATCGCGAAGGTCAGCACGAAGGCGGCCAGGGCGAGGAGCAGGGGGAGTTTCCCCGGCTCGACGAAGTTGCGATCGAACCAGTGACCCATGCCACCCACTCCTGATCGTCCGCTTGTGCCCCGTTATGCGGCATTCGGTCAATCTAGCGGCCGTCCCCACCGATTAGCCTGCGCGCCGTGACCTCCCTGAACAGCCACGGCCTGCGTTTCGCCTTCGGCACCCTGACCGTGCTCCCCGTCCGCGTCACCCGCTGGGACCGCGAGACCGCCCGGGCCGGGATGCTGTGCGCCCCGGTGGCCGGGCTTGCCGTCGGCGTCCTCGCGGCGGTCCCGGGCGGACTGCTGCTGTGGGGCGGGGCGGGTCCGCTGCTCGCCGCGGTCGCCTCGGCCGCCGTGCCCGCCGCGCTCACCCGGGGCCTCCACCTGGACGGTCTCGCGGACACCGCCGACGGCCTGGGCAGCGGCAAGCCCGCCGACGACGCGCTGCGGATCATGAAGCAGTCGGACATCGGCCCGTTCGGCGTGATCACCCTGCTCTTCGTGCTGCTGGCCCAGGTGGCGGCCCTTCAGCGGCTGTACGCGGAGGGCTGGGCGCAGGGCGCGGTGGCGGCCGTCGCCTCCGCCGCCGTCGCCCGGCTCGCGCTCACCCTGGCCTCCCGGCGCGGCGTCCCGGCGGCCCGCCCGGAGGGCCTGGGCGCGGCCGTCGCCGGTACGGTTCCGGCGGCCGGCGCCTGGGCGGTGGGGCTCGTGGTGGTGGCCGGATGCGCGGGGTCGGGGGCGCTGCTGGGCGGGTACGGGGCGCTGCGGTACGCGCTGGCCGCCGTGGCCGCGCCGGTGGCGGCCGGGCTGCTGCTCCGGCACTGCGTGCGGCGGTTCGGCGGGGTGACCGGGGACGTGTTCGGGGCGCTGGCGGAGACGGCGGCGACGGTGGCGCTGGTGTGCCTGGCGCTGGGCTGAGGCGGCCCGTCAGCCCTCGGCGCAGGTTTCGCGCCCGGCGCCGAGCTCGTACTCCTTGCGCAGCGAGCTGAGCCCCAGCTCCCGGGACCGCGCGCAGAACTCGGCCGCCGGCAGCTCGTACTCCACGTGGAAGACGGCCTTGCCCGCCTTCACGAACGGGGTCAGCTCCTCGCACTCCCCGTACTGCGCGCACTGCTCGTTGACGGCGAAGTCGAAGTCCCCGACCAGCTCCGGGATCTGCGGCAGGTCGTTCTTGAGGCCGACGGACATGCCGTGGCGGTGGACCAGGCGGGCGACCAGGCGGTTGTAGCGCAGCTGGTCGGCGGCGGTGAGCGGGAAGCCGCTCTTGTTGCGGTAGCCGTCCATGTTGTCCGGTTCGACCGCGTCGAACCCCTTCTTCGCGCACATCGCGATCCGGGTCTCCATCAGCGGTTCCAGGACCTCGGTGCGCCGGATGTCGAGCCAGCGCTCGCCCTTCCAGCCGTTGCCCTTCCCGAGGACTGCGGTGGGGAAACGGGCCGCGTCCGGGCGGAAGTCCTCCCAGGCGCCGGTGGACAGGTAGCAGATGACCTTGCGGCCCTTCCGGTGCAGTGCGGCGACCTCGGCCGCCGTCCGGTCGAAGCCGTCGATGTCGTACACCGGGGCGTCCACCGAGGTGTCGAGCTTTCCGGACAGCTGCCACTGCCAGTCCGTGCCCGGCGCCGGCCGCCAGCGCGCCGGCGAGGGCCTCGCGGAGCCGTCCGCCTTCCCCGACGGGGCCTTCTCACCCCCCGGGGAGCAGCCCGCCAGCATCGTGATCAGCGCCAGTGCGGTGACGGCGAGGGCGCCGCGCGCCCCGCTCACCCGTGCGGCCGTGCGGTCGCGCATCGTTCTCCCAGGTCCACCGGGACGATCTTCCCGGGACCACCACCGTACGCGGCCGCACCCCGGCGGACACCGTCTACGGCCCGCCGCCGTGAGCAGGCAGCAAAGGCGCGCGTAGGCTCATTCCCGGCACATTGCGGCCGCGTCTACGATGCGCCGGGCACGGTCGGCCCACCCACTCGACCGAGAAGAACTCAACGGAAGCGAGATTTCACCACCGTGACTGCTCTCACTCTCAGCACTGCCGGTGCGGCGACGCTGCGCGCCGACGCCCTCGTCGTGGGCGTCGCCAAGGGCGCTGGATCCAAGCCTGGGGACCTGGTCCTCGCACCGGGCGCCGAGGCCGTGGACAAGGCGTTCGGCGGGAAGCTCGCCGCCGTCCTGGCGACCCTGGGCGCCTCGGGTGCCGAGGGCGAGCTGACGAAGGTCCCCGCCCCGGAAGGTCTGAAGGCCCCCGTCGTCATCGCGGCCGGTCTCGGCAAGGCCCCCGAGAAGGACGGCGCGTACGACGCCGAGACGCTGCGCCGGGCCGCCGGTGCCGCCGCCCGCTCGCTGGCCGGTTCGAAGAAGGCCGGCTTCGCGCTGCCCATCGGCTCCGTCGAGGACGCCGAGGCCATCGCGGAGGGCGCGCTGCTCGGCGCGTACGCCTTCACCGCCTACCAGGCCGGTGAGAACAAGCTGGCCCCCAAGGACGCGAAGCCCGCCGGCGCGAAGCAGGCGCTGGCCGAGGTCGCCGTGCTCGGTGCCAAGCCGCGTGACAAGGCGTTCAAGGCCGCCGCCGAGCGCGCGATCGCCCTCGCCGAGGAGATCAACCGCGCCCGCGACCTGGTCAACACCCCGCCCAACGACCTGTACCCCGAGTCCTTCGCCGCCGTGGCCACCGCCGCCGGCAAGGAGCACGGCATCAAGGTGCAGGTGCTGGACGAGAAGGCGCTCGTCAAGGGCGGCTACGGCGGCATCCTGGGCGTCGGCCAGGGCGCGGAGCGCGGCCCGCGCCTGGTGAAGCTCGCCTACACGCACCCGAAGGCGGAGAAGACCCTGGCCCTCGTCGGCAAGGGCATCACCTACGACTCGGGCGGCATCTCGCTGAAGCCGGCCGGTCACAACGAGACGATGAAGTGCGACATGGCCGGCGCCGCCGCCGTGTTCGCGACCGTCGTCTCGGCCGCCCGTCTGGGCCTGCGCGTCAACGTCACCGCCTGGCTGGCGCTCGCCGAGAACATGCCGTCGGGCAGCGCCACCCGCCCGGGTGACGTGCTGCGCATGTACAGCGGCAAGACCGTCGAGGTCCTGAACACCGACGCCGAGGGCCGGCTCGTCATGGCCGACGCGCTGACCCGCGCGTCGGAGGAGAACCCGGACGCGATCGTCGACGTGGCGACCCTGACCGGCGCGATGGTGCTGGCCCTGGGCAACCGCACCTTCGGCATCATGTCCAACGACGACGCCTTCCGTACCTCGATCCACGAGATCGCGGAGGAGGTCGGCGAGGCGTCCTGGCCGATGCCGCTCCCGGGGGACCTGCGCAAGGGCATGGACTCCTCGACCGCCGACATCGCCAACATGGGCGAGCGGATGGGCGGCGGCCTGGTGGCCGGCCTGTTCCTGAAGGAGTTCGTGGGAGAGGGCATCGCCTGGGCCCACCTGGACATCGCGGGCCCCGCCTTCCACGAGGGCGCCCCTTACGGTTACACACCCAAGGGCGGCACCGGCTCCGCGGTCCGCACGCTGGTGAAGCTGGCGGAGCGCACCGCCGCCGGCGACCTCGGCTGACCGGCCGGAAACGGCCTCGTCCACGGCCCCGGGCATACGTCCGGGGCCGTAGGTGTTTCCCACCGGGAAGGACGATCGACCGTCCCGGACCCGGGCCCCGCGTCCCGCCCACCGTCAACAAGTGCGAAGATGGGTTCTCGGCAGGACAGGGCCCCCACCACAGGGCCGAAGACAAAGCGGCCGCACACCAGCCGACCGGCCGGTACCACCCCGAGGACGGGGCCCGGCGTACGGCGCACATGCATGGAGGACGTGACGTGGCGAACGACGCCAGCACCGTTTTCGACCTAGTGATCCTCGGCGGTGGTAGCGGCGGGTACGCCGCGGCCCTGCGCGGAGCGCAGCTGGGCCTGGACGTCGCTCTGATCGAGAAGGGCAAGGTCGGCGGCACCTGCCTGCACAACGGCTGCATCCCCACGAAGGCTCTGCTGCACGCCGGCGAGATCGCGGACCAGGCCCGCGAGTCCGCGCAGTTCGGCGTCAAGGCCACCTTCGAGGGCATCGACATGGCGGCCGTCCACAAGTACAAGGACGACGTGATCTCCGGCCTGTACAAGGGCCTCCAGGGTCTCGTCGCCTCCCGGAAGGTGCACTACATCGAGGGTGAGGGCCGGCTCTCCTCCCCCACCTCGGTGGACGTGAACGGCCAGCGCATCCAGGGCCGCCACGTGCTCCTGGCGACCGGCTCCGTGCCGAAGTCGCTGCCGGGCCTGGAGATCGACGGCAACCGCATCATCTCCTCGGACCACGCGCTGAAGCTGGACCGCGTCCCGAAGTCCGCGATCGTGCTGGGCGGCGGCGTCATCGGCGTCGAGTTCGCCTCGGCGTGGACCTCCTTCGGCAGCGACGTGACGATCGTCGAGGGCCTGAAGCACCTCGTCCCGGTCGAGGACGAGAACAGCTCGAAGCTTCTTGAGCGCGCGTTCCGCAAGCGCGGCATCAAGTTCAACCTCGGCACGTTCTTCCAGAGCGCCGAGTACACGCAGGACGGCGTCCGCGTGACCCTCGCCGACGGCAAGACCTTCGAGGCGGAGGTGCTGCTGGTCGCGATCGGCCGCGGCCCGGTCTCGCAGGGCCTCGGCTACGAGGAGGCCGGGGTCGCCATGGACCGCGGCTACGTCCTGGTCGACGAGTACATGCGGACCAACGTGGAGACGATCTCCGCCGTGGGCGACCTGGTCCCGACGCTCCAGCTGGCGCACGTCGGCTTCGCCGAGGGCATCCTCGTCGCGGAGCGGCTGGCCGGTCTCAAGACCGTCCCGATCGACTACGACGGTGTGCCCCGGGTCACGTACTGCCACCCCGAGGTCGCCTCCGTCGGCATCACCGAGGCCAAGGCCAAGGAGCTCTACGGCGCGGACAAGGTCGTCGCGCTGAAGTACAACCTCGCGGGCAACGGCAAGAGCAAGATCCTCAAGACCGCGGGCGAGATCAAGCTCGTCCAGGTCAAGGACGGTGCCGTGGTCGGCGTCCACATGGTCGGTGACCGTATGGGCGAGCAGGTCGGCGAAGCCCAGCTGATCTACAACTGGGAGGCGCTGCCGGCCGAGGTGGCCCAGCTCATCCACGCCCACCCGACGCAGAACGAGGCGATGGGCGAGGCGCACCTGGCGCTCGCCGGCAAGCCGCTTCACTCCCACGACTGACCGTCGACCGGGCGCGACGACCGACCACTTCCGCATTTTCGTAAGGAGCAACTGAAACCATGTCGGTTTCCGTAACCCTTCCGGCGCTCGGCGAGAGCGTCACCGAGGGCACTGTCACCCGTTGGCTGAAGGCCGAGGGCGAGCGCGTCGAGGCCGACGAGCCGCTGCTCGAGGTCTCGACCGACAAGGTCGACACCGAGATCCCCGCCCCCGCCTCCGGCATCCTGTCGTCCATCAAGGTCGCCGAGGACGAGACCGTCGAGGTCGGCGCCGAGCTGGCCGTCATCGACGACGGCTCGGGCGCCCCGGCCGCCGAGGCCGCCCCGGCCGCCGAGCCGGCCGCCACCCCGGCCCCGGCCGCCACCGAGGCCCCGACCGCCCCGTCGACCGAGACGCAGGCCCCGGCCGAGGCGCCGAGCGCCGAGGCCACCACCGGCGCCTCCTCCGCCTCCGGCACCGACGTCACCCTGCCGGCGCTCGGCGAGAGCGTCACCGAGGGCACCGTCACCCGCTGGCTCAAGGAGGTCGGCGAGGAGGTCGCGGAGGACGAGCCGCTGCTCGAGGTCTCCACGGACAAGGTCGACACCGAGATCCCCGCCCCGGTCGCCGGTGTGCTGCTGGAGATCGTGGTCGGCGAGGACGAGACCGCCGAGGTCGGCGCCAAGCTCGCCGTCATCGGCGCGCCCGGTGCCGCTCCGGCCCAGGCCCCGGCCCCGGCGGCTCCCGCCCCGGCCCCCGCCCCGGCCCCGGCCCCCGCGCCGGAACCGGCTCCGGCTCCGGCCCCCGCCGCGCCCGCCCCGGCTCCGGCCGCTCCGGCTCCGGCGCCCGCCGCCCAGGCCCCGGCCCCGGCGGCTCCCGCCCCGGCTCCGGCCGCCCCGGCGCAGGCTCCGGCCGCCGCCCCGGCCGCGACCTCCGGTGACGACGGCGCGTACGTCACGCCGCTGGTCCGCAAGCTCGCCGCCGAGAACGGCGTCGACCTGGGCGCGGTCAAGGGCACCGGCGTCGGTGGCCGCATCCGCAAGCAGGACGTCGTCGCCGCCGCGGAGGCCGCCAAGGCCGCCGCCGCTGCCCCGGCGCCCGCCGCCGCTCCGGCCGCCGCCAAGGCGCCGAAGCTGGAGGCCAGCCCGCTGCGCGGTCAGACGGTCAAGATGACCCGCATGCGCAAGGTCATCGGCGACAACATGATGAAGGCGCTGCACTCGCAGGCCCAGCTGACCTCGGTCGTCGAGGTCGACGTCACCAAGCTGATGAAGCTGCGCGCCAAGGCGAAGGACGGCTTCGCCGCCCGTGAGGGCGTCAAGCTCTCCCCGATGCCGTTCTACGTGAAGGCCGCCGCCCAGGCGCTGAAGGCCCACCCGGTCATCAACGCCCGGATCAACGAGGACGAAGGCACCATCACGTACTTCGACTCGGAGAACATCGGCATCGCCGTGGACGCCGAGAAGGGCCTGATGACCCCGGTCATCAAGGGCGCGGGCGACCTCAACATCGCCGGTATCTCGAAGAAGACCGCCGAGCTGGCCGGCAAGGCCCGCGGTGGCGGCCTGACCCCGGACGACATGTCCGGTGCCACCTTCACCATCAGCAACACCGGCTCGCGCGGTGCGCTGTTCGACACGGTCATCGTGCCGCCGAACCAGGCAGCCATCCTGGGCATCGGCGCCACCGTGAAGCGTCCCGCGGTCATCGAGACCGAGGAGGGCACCGTGATCGGTGTCCGCGACATGACCTACCTGTCGCTCTCCTACGACCACCGTCTGGTGGACGGCGCTGACGCCGCCCGCTACCTGACCGCGGTCAAGGCGATCCTGGAGGCCGGCGAGTTCGAGGTCGAGCTCGGCCTGTAACCAGCCTCACGATCGGCGCCCCCGTCCGGAACACTTCCGGGCGGGGGCGCCGCCGTATTGTCTAGACACCACCGGTCGCCCCGGCCACCGTGCCCGGTGCAGGCGTACCGGTCTGTCCGAAGGAGCCCGTCATGACCCCGCCCGTCGTCCACTCGCTGCGCGAACAGATCCGCGAGCACATCGTGGAGGGGATCGTCAGCGGGCGCTGGAAGCCGGGCGAGCGGATCGTGGAGCGGCGCATCGCCACCGAACTGGAGGTCAGCCAGACGCCCGTGCGCGAGGCGCTGCGGGAGCTGGAGACGCTGCGGCTGATCGAGTCGGCGCCCAACAAGGGCGTCCGGGTCCGCAACCTCACCGCCGCGGACCTGGAGGAGAGCTACCCCGTACGGGCGGGCCTGGAGCAGATCGCGGCCGAGCTGGCGGCCCCCGGGCTCGGCGAGGACTGCTCGCTGCTCGCGCCGCACGTGACGGCGCTGTACGAGGCGGACCGGCTGGCAGACGGTGAGGCCCAGGTCCGGCACACGGTCGGCTTCCACCGCGCGATGGTGCGGGCGGCGGGGAACGCGGTGCTGCTGCACACCTGGGAGGGGCTGGGCATCGAGGTGTTCACGGCCCTGTCCATCCGCTGGCTGGGGACGGTCCAGAAGTCGTACGCGGAGGAGCACGAGGCCCTCATCGACGCGTTCCTGCGCAAGGACCCGGACATCGGGACGCTGGTCAAGGCGCACGTCCTCGGGTGCGCCCCGCGCGCCTGAGGCGCTGCGCAAGTGTCGCCCCTGCCGCTCTTCCGTGCAGGTGAGCGCCCGTTTTGACGGATAAATCCCGTCACTCGGTGCCCCATTTCATGGCACCGCATGCCACTTTCTTCATATCGAGAAGTTTTGCCGTTCATCCTTTGATCGATCATCGATCGGCGACTTACAGTTCACCTCGCGGGCCCACCGGCCCCATCGCCCTGTCCTGCCAGTCAGGGACTTCTCCACCCCCCTCCTCACCGGAAGGCGGCGATCATGACCGACCCCGTAGGAAAGCTTCCGAGCGAGCTCGACCAGCTCCCGGACCGCGACCCGGAGGAGACCGCTGAATGGGCGGCCTCCCTGGATGCCGTCACCAAGGCCGCGGGCCCGCACCGTGCCGCGTACCTGATGCGGCGCTCGCTCCAGCATGCCGAGGGCGCCGGTCTCGCGCTGCCCAAGCTGCTGGAGACCGACTACGTCAACTCCATCCCGACCGCCGCGGAGCCCGACTTCGCCGGTGACCTGGAGATGGAATCGAAGATCACCGCGTGGAACCGCTGGAACGCGGCCGCGATGGTCACCCGTGGCGCACGCTTCGGCGTCGGCGGCCACATCGCCACCTTCGCCTCGGCGGCCTGGCTGTACGAGACCGGCTTCAACCACTTCTTCCGCGGCAAGGAGGGGGACGGCTCCGGCGACCAGCTGTACGTGCAGGGCCACGCCTCCCCCGGCATCTACGCCCGCGCCTTCCTCGACGGCCGGATCAGCGAGCAGCAGCTCGACAACTTCCGCCAGGAGGCGGGCGGCAACGGCCTGCCGTCCTACCCGCACCCGCGGCGGCTGCCCTGGCTGTGGGAGTTCCCCACGGTCTCCATGGGCCTCGGCCCGCTCTCGGCGATCTACCAGGCGCGCTTCAACCGCTACCTCGCCAACCGCAACATCAAGGACACGTCGAACTCGCACGTCTGGGCCTTCCTGGGCGACGGCGAGATGGACGAGCCCGAGTCGACCGCCGCCCTCGCGCTGGCGGCCCGCGAGAAGCTCGACAACCTGACCTTCGTCATCAACTGCAACCTGCAGCGCCTCGACGGTCCGGTCCGCGCCAACTTCCGCGTCGTGCAGGAGCTGGAGGGCGCCTTCCGGGGCGCCGGCTGGAACGTCATCAAGACGCTCTGGGGCAACGCCTGGGACGAGCTGTTCCAGCTCGACACCACGGGCGCGCTCGTACGCCGCCTCCGCGAGGTCCCGGACGCGCAGTTCCAGACGTACGCCACCCGCGACGTCGCGTACATCCGCGAGCACTTCTTCGGCGCCGAGCCCGCCCTCGCCGAGCTGGCGAAACTGCTCACCGACGCGAAGATCGCCGAGTGCTTCTACACCTCGCGCGGCGGCCACGAGGCCCGCAAGGTGTACGCGGCCTACCGCGCGGCCGTCGAACACAAGGGCGCGCCGACCGTGATCCTCGCCCAGACGGTGAAGGGCTACACGCTCGGCAAGGGCTTCGAGTCCAAGAACGCCAACCACCAGATGAAGAAGCTGTCGATCGACGAGTTCAAGAGCATGCGCGAGCTGCTCGGTCTCCCGATCCCGGACAGCGCCTTCGCCGACGGCCTGGTGCCCTACGGCCACCCGGGCGCCGACTCCCCCGAGGTCCGCTACCTCCAGGAGCGCCGCGCCGCCCTCGGCGGCCCCGCCCCGGCCCGCCGGGTGCACGCGGTGGCGCTGCCGCAGCCCGAGGAGCGCGCGTTCGCCGCGCTCAAGAAGGGCTCCGGCAAGCAGGAGATGGCCACCACCATGGCCTTCGTCCGCCTGGTCAAGGACCTGATGCGGGACAAGCAGACCGGCAAGCGCTGGGTGCCGATCGTCCCGGACGAGGCCCGCACCTTCGGCATGGAGTCGCTGTTCCCCTCGGCCGGCATCTACTCGCCGCTGGGCCAGACGTACGAGCCGGTCGACCGCGACCAGCTGATGTACTACAAGGAGGCCAAGGACGGCCAGATCCTCAACGAGGGGATCACCGAGGCCGGGGCCATGGCCGACTTCATCGCCGCCTCCACGTCGTACGCGACGCACGGCGAGACGATGATCCCGTTCTACATCTTCTACTCGATGTTCGGCTGGCAGCGGACCGGCGACCAGATGTGGCAGCTCGCCGACCAGCTCGGCAAGGGCTTCATCGTCGGCGCCACCGCCGGCCGTACGACCCTGACGGGCGAGGGCCTCCAGCACGCGGACGGCCACTCGCACCTGATCGCCGCCACGAACCCGGCGTCGCTCAACTACGACCCCGCGTTCGCGTACGAGATCGCGGTGATCGTCAAGGACGGTCTGCGGCGGATGTACGGCCCCGACGCCGAGAACGTCTTCTACTACCTGACGGTCTACAACGAGCCGAAGCCGCAGCCCGCGATGCCGGAAGGCGTCGAGGAGGGCATCGTCAAGGGCCTGTACCGCTTCAAGGAGGGCACGCCCGCCACGGCGGACGCGCCGCGCGCCCAGCTGCTGGCCTCCGGCACGGCGATCCACTGGGCCCTGGAGGCCCAGGAGCTGCTCGCCGCCGACTGGGGTGTCACGGCCGACGTCTGGTCCGCGACCTCCTGGGGCGAGCTGCGCCGCGAGGCGCTGGAGTGCGACGAGGCGCTGCTCCACGGTGAGCAGCGGGTGCCGTACGTGACGCAGGCGCTGGAGGGCGCTCCGGGCCCGGTCGTCGCGGTCAGCGACTGGATGCGCGGGGTCCCGGACCAGATCAGCCAGTGGGTCGAGCAGGACTGGACCTCGCTCGGCACGGACGGCTTCGGCCTCTCCGACACGCGTGACGCGGCCCGCCGCCACTTCGGCGTCGACGCCCAGTCCGTGGTGGTCGCGACCCTGGCCCAGCTGGCCCGTCGCGGCGAGGTGCCGGCGACCGCCGTCAAGGAGGCCCGGGACCGCTACGGTCTCTGAGCGTGATCAAGCCCGTCCGGCTCGAGGTTCTGTCCTCGATCGCCGGACGGGCTTGCTTCTGCCGTGCCGCGGTCCAGCCACAATGGCCGCATGCGTGCTGCCCGGCTGATCCGAATGGTGCTGCTCCTCCAGGCCCGCCCCGGCATGACCGCCGCCGAGCTGTCCCGGGAGCTGGAGGTGTCCGAGCGGACCGTCACCCGCGACGCGCAGGCCCTCTCCGAGGCCGGTGTCCCGGTGTACGCGGAACGCGGCCGGGCCGGCGGCTACCGGCTCGTCGGCGGGTACCGCACCGGGCTGACCGGTCTCGCCCGCGACGAGGCGGAGGCGCTGTTCCTGTCCGGGCTGCCCTCCGCACTGCGCGAGATGGGGCTCGCGGACGCCGCGTCGGCCGCCCGGCTGAAGGTGTCGGCGGCCCTGACGCCCGCCCTGCGGGACGCCCCGGCGGGGGCCGGGCGGCGCTTCCATCTGGACGCGCCCGGCTGGTACCGGGAGCCGGTCACGCCGGAGCTGCTGCCCGCCGTGGCCGAGGCGGTGTGGCGCGACCGGCTGCTCCTCGCCCGATACCGGCGGCCCGGCCGGGACACCGACGCCGAGCGGGAGCTCGCCCCGTACGGGCTCGTCCTGAAGGCGGGCGTCTGGTACCTCTGCGCCCGCGCGGGCGACGACACGCGGGTCTACCGCATCGACCGGTTCACCGCCGCCACCGTTTCGGACACCCCTTTCGTCCGGGACGAGGGTTTCGACCTGCCCGCCTTCTGGGAAGAGCGGTCCGCCGCGTTCGCCCGCTCCCTGCTGCGTACGGAGGTGACACTGCGGCTCTCGGAGGCGGCCGCGCACCGGCTGCCGCACGTCGTGGACCGGGCCGCCGCCACGGAGGCGCTGGAGGCGGCCGGGCCGCCCGGTGACGACGGCCGGGTCACGGTCACCCTGCCGGTGGAGTCCCTGGACGTCGCCTACGGCCAGCTGCTGGGCCTCGGACCGGAGTTGGAGGTGCTGGCCCCGGCCGGGCTGCGGGAGAGGTTCCGGGCGGCGGCCGCCGGGCTGCACGCGCTCTACGGGGGCACGCCCTGATGGCTTCGTATCGATGTCTGGGCGTGCGTCGGCCGCCCTCAGGGCAGATGCTGGACCCGTGATGGACGAGACCGGGTTCTGGGAGCTGATCGACAGCACGCGCGAGGCCGCCGACGGCGACCCCGAGGACCACGCCGACCTGCTGGTCGACAAGCTGGTGCTGCTGGACCCCGAAGCCGTGCTGGACTTCGCCCGGCACTTCGAGGCCCGCTTCAACCGCACCTACCGCTGGGACCTGTGGGGCGCCGCCGCCATTCTGCTCGGCGGCGCGAGCGACGACGCCTTCGACTACTTCCGCTGCTGGCTGATCGGCCGGGGCCGGGAGGTCTTCGAGGGTGCCGTGCACGACCCGGACGCCCTGGCCGAGCTGCTCGACTCCTTCGACGAGGAGCTGGACGGCGACGGCGAGGAGCTGGGGTACGCGGCCGACGAGGCGTACGAACAGCTCACCGGCGTCGTCGCGCCCGACCTCGGCCTCCCGCCGCAGCCCGACGAGCCGGAGGGCACCCCGCTCGACCCGGACGACGACGCGGCCCTGGCGGCCCGGCTGCCCGCCCTCTGGGAGCGGTTCGGCGGCTGAGCGCGCCCGTCACGGGGCGAGCGGGCGGCCCATCATCACGTCGTCCACGTACCGCCCGCCCAGGAAGAACTCGCCCCGCAGCACGCCCTCGACGGTGAAGCCCTCCGCCTCGTACAGCGCGCGGGCGGGCGCGTTGTGGCCGAGGACCCGCAGGGTGATCCGGTTCGCCCCCTCGCCGCGTGCCGCCACGCAGGCCGCGCGGACCAGGGCGCGACCGACGCCCCGGCCACGCGCCCAGTGGGCCACGGCGAGGCCCTGGATCTGCCGGACGTGCGCGTTGCAGGCCAGCGGGGTCGGCGGCACGACGCGTATGTAACCGGCCGGCACCCGCTCCCCCGCCTCGTCGACCGCCTCCGCCACCAGGATGTCCCGGGGCGTGTGCCGCTCGTCGAAGAACGGCGCGTACGGCGGCTGCGGGCGCGGCTGCACCGCGTGCAGCGTCGACCAGGTGGCACGGTCCAGCTCGCCGAGCGCGGGCTCGTCCGCGAGAACGGCGCGGCGGACGAGGGGTGCGGCGGATGCGGCGGATTCGGTCATGGCCGCCACTGTGCCACGGCCGTGTACGGCGGCTCCGGTGGGGCAGGATGGACGCCATGCCGCACTCCCGTATCGCCGTCAGCGGATCGACCGGACTCATCGGAGCGGCGCTGGTGCGCTCGCTGCGGGCCGACGGGCACGAGGTGGTCCGCCTGGTGCGCCACCCGGCCCGGGACGGTGACGAGGTGGAGTGGGACCCCAAGCGGGGGTACGTGGACGTGGCCGGGCTCGTGGGCTGCGACGCGGTCGTCCACCTCGCCGGGGCGGGGGTCGGCGACCACCGGTGGACCGAGGCGTACAAGAAGGAGATCCGGGACAGCCGGGTGCTGGGCACCGCCGCGATCGCGGACGCCGTCGCCTCGCTCGACACTCCGCCCGCCGTGCTGCTGTCCGGCTCCGCGATCGGCTTCTACGGGGACACCGGCGACCGCCCGGTCGACGAGGAGGCGCCACCCGGGGACGGGTTCCTGCCGTCGGTCTGCGTGGAGTGGGAGGAGGCCACGGCCGCGGCCGAGGAGGCGGGGGTGCGGACGGTGCACGCCCGCACCGGCCTGGTGGTCGCCCGGGAGGGCGGTGCCTGGGGGCGGCTCTTCCCGCTGTTCCGGGCGGGTCTCGGCGGCCGGATGGGCGACGGGCGGCAGTACTGGAGCTTCATCGCGCTGCACGACCACATCGCGGCGCTGCGGCACGTCCTGGACACCCCGGAGCTGTCCGGCCCGGTGAACCTGACCGCCCCGACGCCCGTCACCAACGCCGAGGTGACCGCCGCCATGGGCCGGGTACTGCGGCGCCCGACCCTCTTCACGGCGCCCGCAGCGGCCCTGCGGCTCGCGCTGGGCGAGTTCGCCGGTAATGTGCTGGGCAGTCAACGGGTGCTGCCCACGCGGCTGCTGGGCTCCGGCTTCTCGTTCGCCTTCCCCTCCGTCGACGCCGCCATCCGCGCCGCCCTGCGCTGACGGGCCGCCCGGACGGCCCGGCTTTTCGGACGGGCGTGCGACCCCGTGCATCGGTGCACCGGTCCGCGCGCGACTGCGCACGATCGGGCCACTCTCCTAGCCTCCTGACGAACTCACGCATTCCGGTGGGCGGTTGAGGGCATGAGCCCCCCACCACTCGCGTCGAACCGGGGAGGGTACGTGCTCAGCACGGCACACCACGCGGACGTCGTCATCATCGGGGCCGGAATCGCCGGCCTGTCGGCGGCCCACCGACTGACCAGCGCCGGGGTCAGTGTCAGCGTCCTGGAGGCCGGCCCCGGCGTCGGCGGCCGGATGGCCACCGACGAGGTGGACGGGTTCCGCCTCGACCGCGTCGGCCCGCTGCTCAACACCGCGTATCCGGAGCTCCGCACCACGCCAGGGCTCGACGGCCTCGTCCTGCGCACCTTCGATCCCGGAGTCCTCGTGCACAGCGAGGGCCGCCGCCACCGGACCGGCGAGACCCCCCGCGTACCGGGCGCACGCGGCGCACGGGGCGCACTCAAGGCGGCGCGCGCCCTCGCGCACGCCCCCCGGCCGCCGCGTGCGGGCGCCCTCACCGGGGTCATGGGCGGCGCACTCGACCACGCCCGGCTCGGCGTGGCCCTGGCCCGACTCGCCGCCACACCGCCGGCCCGCGTCCTCGCCCGGCCCGAACGCGCCGCGCTCGACGCCCTGACCGGCCGGCTCTCCTCCCGTACGCTCGACGGCTTCGTACGCCCGCTGCTCACCGCACTGCTCAGCGACCCGGACCTCACCACGTCCAGCCGGTGCGCCGACCTCGCCCTGCGGACGTACGCGAGCGGACGGCTGTGTGTGCCCGAGGGCGGGGCGGGTACGCTGCCGGCGCTCCTCGCCGCATCCCTGCCGCCGGGCACCGTACGCACCGGGGTGCACGTCACCTCCGCCGACATCACCTCCGTACGCACCAAGGAGCACGGCGAGCTGGGCTGCCGCTCCCTGCTCGTGGCCACCGGAGCGAGCGCCGCCGCCGAGCTGCTGCCGGGCCTGCGCCTGCCGTCCTTCCACCCCGTGACGGT
Source organism: Streptomyces sp. SAS_281 (assembly GCF_052542855.1). Classification (NCBI taxonomy): domain Bacteria; kingdom Bacillati; phylum Actinomycetota; class Actinomycetes; order Kitasatosporales; family Streptomycetaceae; genus Streptomyces; species Streptomyces sp. SAS_281. Next base: position 28,695 of record NZ_JBMNDO010000032.1, on the reverse strand, counting down.
GCTCCACCACACCGCGCCCGCTCCCCCGCCCACCGGCGCCTCGCTCGTCCTGGACGCCGACCGTTCGGGACCCGTGTCCCACACCGCCGTGATGAGCGAGGTCGACCCGGCCCGCGCCCCGCACGGCCGGACCCTGATCAGCTCCACGGTCCTCGGCACCCCGCCCGACGACCTGGACCGCACGGTCCGCGCCCACCTCGCCGCGCTCTACGGCGTGCCCACCGACGACTGGGAGCTGCTGGCCGCCCACCACGACCCGGAGGCCGTCCCCGCGATGCCCGCCCCGCACGACCCGCGCCGCCCGGTCCGGGTCCTCGCCGGGCTCTACGTGTGCGGCGACCACCGCGACACCGGCACCGTCCAGGGCGCCCTGGCCTCGGGCGCCCGCGCCGCCGCGTCGATCCTCCACGACCTCGGCATCCGCCCGGCCGCCGGGAACGCCCCCGCGCTCCCCGAGGCGGCCTGAAGCGGGGCCTCTCAGCCCAGCGCGGCGACCCGCTCCCGGTAGCCGCGCACGGCGGCGGCGTCCCGGTAGGGCTCCAGCCGCCGCTCGAAGTCCCGCACGTACTCCGTGGCCCGGACCGAGCGCATCTCGGCCGCCTGCTGGGCTGCCTCCGCACCCAGCCGGCACGCCTGGTCCAGCTCCCCCAGGCCCAGCCGGGCGGACGCCAGCACCACCCGGCAGAACAGCCTGCTCCGGGCGTACGCGGGGGCGCGCAGCTGGAGCGCACGCTCCGCGTACTGCGCGGCGGACCGGTACTGCTGGAGGTCGCGGTGGCAGTGCCCGAACTCGTCGGCGAGCTGCGCCTCGTCGAAGTGGCGCGCCCAGTGCGGCGCCTCGTCCCCGGGGCGGGCCGTCTCCAGCGCGCGTTCCGCCCGGGCGAGCGAGGCCGTGCACGCCTTGGAGTCCCCGAGCACCGCGTGCCCGCGCGCCTCCACCGCGTGCAGCATGGCCATGACGGTGTGGGGCGCGGCCGATCCGATGCCCTGCTGCGCCACCCGGGCCAGCTGGACCGCCTCCCGGCCGTGGGCGAGATAGACCGCCTGGCGGCTCATGGTGATCAGCACGTAGCTGCCGTACGCCCGGTCGCCGGCCGCCTGGGAGAGCCGGAGCGCCTGGACGAAGTAGCGCTGGGCGAGCCCGTGCGCCGCGATGTCGTACGAGGTCCAGCCGGCCAGCCTGGTCAGGTCGGCGGCGGCCGCGAACAGCCGTCGGCCGGTCGCCTCCCCGTACGTGCCGCGCAGCATCGGCTCCGTCTCGTGCTCCAGGTACCGCACGAGGGCCTGCCGGGCGTGCCCGCCGCCGTAGGCGTGGTCGAGCGTACGGAAGAGCTCGGCCACCGAGCGCAGCGCGGCCACGTCCCCCTCGCCGACCCGGAGCCCGGAGCCCCGCTCGGTCTGCCGCTGCCGGGGCACCCCTGGCCCGGCCGTCGCGCCGCCGGCCGGGGCGCCGGGCGGCGCGGGCACCCCGCCGGGCCGCGACGGCACCGGCCCTCGCACGCTGTGCCGTCCGCCCTGCTCGGGCACGGCGGTCAGGGCTCCGGCGGCGGGGAGCGGGGCACCGGCCGCCCGCGCCGCTCCGGCCCTGGCCCCGCCGGGCACCGGGCGGCCGACCCACTCGTCGGCCCGGCCGATCAGCCAGTCCCGGCTGGGCACGACGAGACCGGCCGGGGTGAACGCGATCTTCCGCAGCTCGGCGTGGCTGCCGGAGTCCTTGCGCCAGAGCCCGCTGACGATGTCGACCGCCTCGGCAGGCGTGGCGGCGAACTCCAGGCCCGCGTAGACCGGGGCGCAGGCGTCCAGCCCGAGGTCCTGCGCGGAAAGCCGGCGGCCGAGGCGCCGGGTGAAGACCTCGGCGATCAGCGCGGGGGTGGTGCCCCGGGGCTGCTGGCCGCGCAGCCAGCGGGTCACGGAGGTCTTGTCGTACCGCAGGTCGAGTCCGTGTTCGAGGCCGAGCTGGTCCACCCGGCGGGCGAGGCCGGCGTTGGAGAACCCGGCCTCGGTGATGAGCGAGGCGAGCCGGCGGTTGGGCGTGCGCTGCGGAGGTCGTTCGGACATCAGCTGTAGGGTCTCCTGCCTTCGGGGCCGGGCAGCCCTCTGACGAACGGCGCGAATTTAACTGCCCGCAGGGCGGCCTCAGCACCCTTCGCTCCACATTCATCCGATCGTGTGAGGATTGTGGGCGGCGCTGACGGGAAGACCTGCCCGGCCCACGCGCCGACGCCGGTCGTACAGTGACTGGGGCCTTTCGTCCGGCCTGATGCGAACGAAAGGCCCTTGGCGCGATTCGTGCAGGGTGACGCGGTTCCGGGAAACCCCCGGGTCCACGGCACCACGAGGAGAAAGGCTGCTGCCGTGAGTGAGCTCCGGTTCGTCCACATGGGATTCGGCGAGAACGCCGTCGACTACCAGGAGGCGTGGCAGAAGCAGCGCGAGGTGCACGCGGCGCGGTTCGAGGACACCGTCCCGGACACCTGCCTGCTCCTGGAACACCCGCCCGTCTACACCGCGGGCAGGCGCACGGAGGACAGCGAGCGCCCCCTCGACGGCACCCCCGTCATCGACGTGGACCGCGGCGGCAAGATCACCTGGCACGGCCCCGGCCAGCTCGTCGGCTACCCGATCCAGAAGCTCCCGCGCCCGGTGGACGTCGTCGCGCACGTGCGCCGTCTGGAGGAGGCGCTGATCCGCACCGCCGCCGAGTTCGGCGTCGCGACCAGCCGGGTCGAGGGCCGCAGCGGCGTCTGGGTCCTGGGCGACCCGGTCGAGCAGCGCCCCGCCCTCGGCGGCCTCACGCTCGACTTCGACCCGCGCCTGGCGGACGAGGAGTTCGACCCCCGGCTCAACGGTCCGGAGTACGCCCCCTCCAACGCCGGACAGCGCCGCGAGGACCGCAAGCTCGCCGCGATCGGCATCCGGGTGGCCAAGGGCGTCACCATGCACGGCTTCTCGTTCAACGTGAACCCGGACAACACCTGGTTCGACCGCATCGTGCCCTGCGGCATCCGGGACGCCGGCGTCACCTCGCTCAGCTACGAGCTGGGCCGCGACATCACCATCGGCGAGGTCCTTCCGGTCGTCGAGAAGCACCTCCGGGACATCCTGGAGAACGCCGAGCTCGCCCCCCGTACGATCGAGCGCACCGCCGACGCCGTGGCCACGGCGTGACCCACGGAACACGCTTCCGGGAATAGGTCCTGCCTGCCCCAGGTTGGGCGGACGTACAACCGAATGAACTACGGGCGTACCCTGGTGTTCGCCGAAGAATCCAATGCAGTGAAAGCAAAGGGGAGTGCCGGAGTGTCTGTCGCACCTGACGGGCGCAAGATGCTGCGCCTTGAGGTCCGGAACAGCCAGACCCCCATCGAGCGCAAGCCCGAGTGGATCAAGACCCGGGCGAAGATGGGCCCCGAGTACAACCAGCTGCAGAAACTCGTCAAGAGCGAGGGCCTGCACACGGTGTGCCAGGAGGCCGGCTGCCCCAACATCTTCGAGTGCTGGGAGGACCGCGAGGCCACGTTCCTCATCGGCGGCGACCAGTGCACCCGGCGCTGTGACTTCTGCCAGATCGACACGGGCAAGCCGCAGGCGCTGGACCGGGACGAACCCCGCCGCGTCGGCGAGTCCGTCGTCACGATGGACCTGAACTACGCCACCATCACCGGCGTCGCCCGCGACGACCTGGAGGACGGCGGCGCCTGGCTGTACGCGGAGACCGTGCGCCAGATCCACGCGCAGACGGCGGCCCGGGAGGCCGGCCGCACCAAGGTCGAGCTGCTGATCCCCGACTTCAACGCCGAGCCCGCCCAGCTCGCGGAGGTCTTCTCCGCGCGCCCCGAGGTGCTCGCGCACAACGTGGAGACGGTGCCGCGCATCTTCAAGCGCATCCGCCCCGGCTTCCGCTACGAGCGGTCCCTGGAGGTCATCACCCGCGCCCGCGAGGCCGGTCTGGTGACCAAGTCCAACCTGATCCTCGGCATGGGCGAGACCCGCGAAGAGGTCAGCGAGGCGCTTCAGGACCTGTACGACGCGGGCTGCGAGCTCATCACGATCACGCAGTACCTGCGGCCCTCGGTGCGCCACCACCCGGTCGAGCGCTGGGTGAAGCCGCACGAGTTCGTGGAGCTGAAGGACGAGGCCGACGCGATCGGGTACTCCGGCGTCATGTCCGGACCGCTCGTCCGCTCCTCGTACCGCGCGGGCCGCCTCTTCCAGCAGGCGATGGACCGGCGCGAGGCCCAGGCCCCGGTGCCGTCCGCGTAACCCGCATCCGCCCGGCGCGGTCCGTCCTGCCCCCGAGGGTCCGAGAGGCCCGGGGGCGCGGACGGACCGCGTCGGCGTGCGCGGGGCCCGTATCGAGGTTTCATTGGTGTTTGACCGACCGGTCACGCGCTGGTAACACCGAACGGTGACGCTGGATGCACGCGCGGCGCGGTGACGCACACCGCCACCGCCCTTCCCGCGCCCCGCCTCCAGTCCGCGCAGCACACGTACATCGTTTCCGAGGGGACTTGCCACGATGCAGGCCGCGCCGGTACGCGCCACCGTCATCCCGACCGTCACCAACACCCTCCGCGCCGTGGAGTCGCTGCTGCTCGGCAGCGGCCAGCGCACCGCCCGCCGCAACGCCTGGACGGCCGTCCTGGAGGACCGCCGCCGGGCGAAGGACCGGGCCGAGTCCGGCTACGTGCCGGAACGGGAGGCCGTGGCCGCCCGCCGTTCGAAGGCCACGTAAACTTCATTGCATGGCGAGGAAGGCAAACACCACTGAAGGCGCGGACAGCGCCGAGAACGCGGGGCGGCTCAAGCAGATCGCTCTGACCTACAAGATGACCAAGCGGACCGACTCCAAGATCGGTCTTGTGGTCGCGGGTGTGGGAATCGTCACCTTCGGTGTCATCCTCGCGATCGGTTTTCTGATCGATCACCCGATCTACCTGGGCATCCTGGGCTTCGTGCTCGCGCTCCTCGCGATGGCGATCATCTTCGGACGCCGCGCCGAGCGCGCCGCCTTCGGACAGATGGAGGGCCAGCCGGGCGCCGCGGCGGCGGTGCTGGACCGCGTGGGCCGCGGCTGGACGACGACCCCGGCGGTCGCGATGAACCGCAGCCAGGACGTCGTGCACCGCGCCGTCGGCAAGGCGGGCATCGTGCTGGTCGCCGAGGGCAACCCGAACCGGGTGAAGAGCCTGCTCGCGGCCGAGAAGAAGAAGATGGCCCGCATCGTGGTGGACGTCCCCGTCCACGACATCATCGTCGGCAACGGCGAGGGCCAGGTGCCCCTGAAGAAGGTCCGCACCAAGATGCTGAAGATGCCCCGCGTCCTGACCGGCCCCCAGGTGACGGCCGCCAACGACCGGCTCCGCGCGATGGGCGACCTGATGAGCAACATGCCGCTCCCGAAGGGGCCCCTCCCCGGCCGTGGCGGCGCCGGCCGCCCGCCTCGCGCGCGCTAGTCCCCACTCTCAGCGAGAACCACTCCAGGCCGTACCTCGCCTGTCATCTGCATCTTGGGAAGCCTGTGACGGGGCGCCGCCGGCGCTCCGTCACAGTGCTTCATGATCTCCATGACGCGCTCCCAGCGGCCTCGCCTGCTCCACCGGTTCCAGTGGCCAATGAGGCCCTTGAAGCCGACTTGGGTCTCCAGGACCGGCCACGACGCTCCATCGAGCGCCTTTCCGAGGAAAGCCTCCAGAAACTGTCCTGGGAGACGGCCCGCCTGCCTGGCGCGGCACCAGCCCGCCGTGAGCGAAGCCTTCCACTTCCGCGATCCGCTGCCATACCTCTTCGGACTGGCTCCCCCACCTCACAACGCCAAGAGGGCGGGCCGTGAACCTGGTGGTTCGCGGCCCGCCCTCTTCGGGTCGCTACGCCTCAGACGCGGATCTGGACCGCGCGGGCCAGGCGGTCGTGGAGGCCGCGGCCGTCGCGGTCCCAGACGAGCGCCGGGATCGCCAGGCAGAGCAGGACGCTACGGATGAGGACCCGCACGAGGCCGAGACGGCCGCCGTCCTCGGCGACGACCCGGGTGCCCAGGAGGCGCTTGCCGGGGGTGCAGCCGATCGTGCCGACGGTGAGCACACTCATGACGAGGAAGATGCCGAGCGCCCAGTTCCCGGACGCCTGCTGGTCACCGCGAGCGAACAGTCCGTATGCGATCAGCAGGCACAGGGCCCAGTCGATGAAGAGGGCCCCGAAGCGCCGGCCGAGCGGGGCGACGGCCCCGGGGCCCTGCTCGGGGAGGCCGAGCCGCTTGCCCCGGTAGCCGAAGTCGGCGCCCATGTCCTCGGCGGCCGCACGCGGCCCGGACAGCCACGATCCGATTGCTTGCCTATTGTCCACCCGACCACGGTACTGCGCCCGGCCGCGCGCCTTCCCCCGCGGGTGCCGTCCACACGCCGTCCCACTCCTCGGACGGCCCTTCGATACGGCCGGGAGGCCCGTGGGGCCCCGCCGAAGGGGCGGTCCGAGGCGTGTGCGACCGCTCCTCGCACCCGCGCCGGTTAACTTCGGCGAAACAAATGGGTCATGCTTGAGAAATCCGGTCTGCCTATGGTCGGGTCCAGCGTGTGCCACCGCACTGGTCACACAACGAGCTGCAACCCCGTCCCTCCCGGGCCGGGAGTAGGAGGAGTTGGATGTTCCAGAACGCCGACGACGCGAAGAAGTTCATCGCCGACAACGACGTCAAGTTCATCGATGTCCGGTTCTGTGACCTGCCCGGTGTGATGCAGCACGTCACCGTGCCGGCGGCGACCTTCAACCCGGCCGACGAGCTTGCCTTCGACGGCTCGTCGATCCGCGGCTTCCAGGCCATCCACGAGTCCGACATGGCGCTCCGCGCGGACCTGTCGACCGCCCGGGTCGACCCCTTCCGCCGTGACAAGACCGTCAACATCAACTTCTTCATCCACGACCCGATCACCGGCGAGCAGTACAGCCGTGACCCGCGCAACGTGGCCAAGAAGGCGGAGGCGTACCTCGCCTCGACCGGCTTCGCCGACACCGCGTACTTCGGTCCCGAGGCCGAGTTCTACGTGTTCGACAACGTCCGCTTCCAGACGTCGGCGAACGAGAGCTTCTACCACATCGACTCCGAGGCCGGCGCCTGGAACACCGGTGCGGTCGAGAACAACCGCGGTTACAAGGTCCGCTACAAGGGCGGCTACTTCCCGGTCTCCCCGGTCGACCACTTCGCGGACCTGCGCGCCGAGATGTCCCTGGAGCTGCAGAACAGCGGCCTGGAGATCGAGCGCCAGCACCACGAGGTCGGCACCGGCGGCCAGGCGGAGATCAACTACAAGTTCAACACGCTGCTCGCCGCGGCCGACGACCTGATGCTCTTCAAGTACATCGTGAAGAACGTCGCCTGGCGCAACGGCAAGACCGCGACCTTCATGCCGAAGCCGATCTTCGGCGACAACGGCTCGGGCATGCACGTCCACCAGTCCCTGTGGTCCGGCGGCGACCCGCTGTTCTACGACGAGCAGGGCTACGCGGGCCTGTCGGACATGGCGCGCTACTACATCGGCGGCATCCTCAAGCACGCTCCGTCGCTGCTGGCCTTCACCAACCCGACGGTGAACTCCTACCACCGCCTGGTCCCGGGCTTCGAGGCCCCGGTCAACATGGTGTACTCGCAGCGCAACCGCTCGGCCGCGATGCGCATCCCGATCACGGGCTCCAACCCGAAGGCCAAGCGCGTCGAGTTCCGCGCCCCGGACCCGTCGTCCAACCCGTACCTGGCCTTCTCGGCGCTCCTGATGGCCGGCCTGGACGGCATCAAGAACAAGATCGAGCCCGCGGAGCCGATCGACAAGGACCTGTACGAGCTGGCCCCCGAGGAGCACGCCAACGTCCAGCAGGTCCCGACGTCCCTCCCGGCCGTCCTGGACGCCCTCGAGGCCGACAACGAGTACCTCCAGGCCGGCGGCGTCTTCACGTCCGACCTGATCGAGACGTGGATCGACTACAAGCGCACCCACGAGATCGCCCCGATCCAGCTGCGCCCGCACCCGCACGAGTTCGAGCTTTATTTCGACCTCTAAATCGCGGCTGCGCCAGAACAGGAGCCCTGTCACTCTCCACGGAGAGCGACAGGGCTCTCCGGCGTTTTCGGGCTGCTCCCCGTCCGGCGGGACGTGGGCAGGTCGCGGGAGCGCCGGATCGGGGAGAAGAGCAGGATCAGTGCGGCGAGCGGGATTCCCGCCGTCGTGAGGGCCATGGCGGTACGGAGGCCGAGTGCGGTTCCGAGCAGGCCGCCGAGCAGTGCTCCGACGGGGATCGCTCCGTAGCTCAGGAATGCCATGCTCGCGGTGAGACGGCCGAGGAGATCCGGCGGGCAGTAGCGTTGCTGGAAGCTCGCCTTGATGATGTTGCCGGCGACGACGCCCGCGCAGACGCTGAAGCCGCCTGTCACGAAGAGCAGGATCCCGGCTCCGCCGATGGTCAACGGCATGAGCAGACCGAGTGAGGGAAGACCCAGTTCGAACAGCAGGGTCGCGCGGGCGGTGCCGATCCGGTGGGCGACCCGGCGTGCGGCGAATGCCCCGGCTACGCCTCCGGCGCTGGTCGCCGCGATGACTACGCCGACCGCTCCCGGGGGCAGGCCCACGCCCCGTACCAGGAAGACCACTTGGATCGACTGGTATCCCATGAGGGCCAGGTTGGAGGCGGCTCCGAAGAGTGTGAACGTGCGGAGCCAGGGGTCGTAGGCGATCGACCGCAGGCCCTCGCGGGCCTCACTGACCAGTGACGTGCGGCGGTGCCCGGTCCTGGTGGTGCGCGGCTCGCGATGCCGGATGCCTATCAGGCACAGGAGGGAGACGAGGAAGGTCGCGGCGTTGGCGAACATCCCGTTCACCGCGCCTGCCAGCTGTGCGATCAGGCCGCCGGAGCCGAGCCCGGCGATCTGCGCGGCGGATGCGCTGCCGTGCAGTTTGGCGTTGCCCTCGGGCTGCTCATCGGGGTCCAGAAGGGTGGGGAGATAGGCGGTGTAGGCGGTCTGGAAGAACACCGTTGCCGTGCCTGTCAGCAGGGCGACGGCCAGCAGCAGCCCGATACTCAGCCGGCCGAACCACGCGGTGACCGGGACGGCGGCGAAGAGCACGAGGGAGACCGCGGCGGCGGCGAGCATGACCGGCCTGCGGCACAGCCGGTCCACCCAGACACCGGCCGGAAGACCGATGATCAGCCAGGGGGCCCAGGCGGCGGCGCTCAACAGGCCGACCTCGAACGTACTGGCGTGCAGGGTGGAGACGGCGACGAGTGGCATCGCCACCCCGGTGACGGACGCGCCGAACTTGCCGGCGGTCTCGCCGCACCACAGCAGGCGGAAATCACGGTGGCGGCGCAGGAGGCCCCCGCGTATGCCGTAGCTCATGCGGAGCCACGTTCCTTGCGCGGGAAGGACTGGAGCTGCACGACGACGGGGAGCGCGTCCGGGGCGGGCTCGGCGTCCGGAGCAGGGGTATGGCGGGCGATGACGGCCATCAGCTCCGCGTTGAGCGCCCCCAGTTGTTCCGGGGTCATCCGCAGGTCACTCCAGTCCGAGACCGTGCCGGCGCTCCGCCATGTGTCGTCCCAGTCCTCGCCGATGTACTTCACGACCCGGTTGAAGTGCTGCTGGAGCAGTTCGTGCAGGTAGACCGACAGCGCACCCCGGGTGTCGGGATCGTCGCGGAAATCGGCGGTGTTCAGCTCATTGGAGACATCGGCCCTTCTCCACCAGCGCTCGCGTTTCGTGCCCCGTCCGGTCTCTTCCTCGATGAAGCCGTGTTCGGCGAGGTGGCGCAGATGCCAGCTGACGGTTCCGGTGTTCTCCCCGAGGCGTTCGGCGAGCCTGGTGGCGGTAGCCGGGCCGTCCAGGCTGAGCAGTTCGAAGATGCTCATCCGCAGCGGATGGGCCAGTCCCCGCAGACTGCGCGCGTCGAGGCGCCGGGTGGGCTTGGCGGGCTGTGATGCGCGTTCCGGTTCGTCGGACATGCCAGCAGCGTAGATTGCAGAGTCTTCTCTGCATAGGAGTCTCTGCAGAGAAGACTCTGCCAGTGCACGCATCCGTCTGGTCGAGACGTACTGGAAGGACGACACAGGACGACATCGACCCCGTCGGCCGCGAGGATCACGCGAAGGCCAACCTCTTTCAGCAAGGTTCAGTGAAGACGGCCCCCGCGCACCCGCTCATCCGGGACCATGGTGAAGACCGCCAAGACTCGGAGCACGGCAACAGGGGGATCGCATGCGCGTTGAGGTTCGTGTCGAGCCGTCGGACGACGAACTCCGTTCGCTGCTCGCCTGGCTTCGTCAGGATCCTGACATCCGTCGGACCGCGACCCTGGAGATGCGCGAGCAGCCACCACGCGAGGGCGAGATGGGGGCAGCCGCCGACGTTCTGCAGTTGATCACCGAGAACGGATGGAACGCCGCGAACTTCACTCTGGCGCTTGCCGCCTGGAAGCAGACACGGCCGCGGGCCACTCGTGTCACCGTCCGGCACAACGATCTCATCGATGCCCTGACGGACTGCAGCGATGAACAGATCGAGCGGATCAACCAGCTGCTTCGGGAGGACCGGGGAGACGGTCAGAGGGGCCCAGCGAGTTGAGCGTGTTCCCGGACGCCGGCGCCACAAAGGCGGTCCTGGTCGGGACTAGCGCGTACACCTTCCTCGAAGACCTGCCGGCCGTCTCCAACAACCTCAGCTCCTTGGCCGAGGTACTCACTGGGCCCACCTCCTGGAATCTCAACCGAGACGACTGCCAGGTGCTCTCCGAGCCGACGAGTGCGATTACCGTGATGGACACCCTGCGTGATGCCGCAGATGCGGCCAGGGACACGCTGCTGGTGTACTACGCGGGGCATGGGCTGGTCACGCCAGAGGGCGAGCTCTATCTGGGGCTACCCCAATCCAGGCAGCAGCGGGTGGAGACGGGACTTCAATACAGCTGGCTGCGAAGCGCGTTACTGGAGGGAAGAGCCGAGCGGACTGTCGTCATACTGGACTGCTGCTACGCGGGCCTGGCCCTGGGAACCATGGGGCCCTCAGATCTTGCCGCCCAAGCCGATGTCGAAGGGACCTATCTTCTCGCCGCAGCCTCGGAGACCCGTCAGGCACTCGCCCCGCCCGGGGAGCCCCACACTGCATTCACCGGTGAGCTTCTCAGAATCCTCACCATGGGTATCGCCGGGGGCCCCGAACAGCTCGACCTCGACAACGTCCTCTTGCAGCTAAGGAAATCCCTCTCCGCGAAGGGGCACCCCGTCCCTCAAGGACGAGAACGTAATAGCAACGGCCAGCTCGCACTGAGCTGGAACCCTGCCTTCAGCCGAACACAGGTGTCCGCCAGCCACCACGCGGGCTCTGCCGACCTCCGCGCATGGCCAGATCCGGCGGCCGTCCGCAGCGTCGAAGGGTTCATCAATGCATTGGGGCAAGTGCGCGTCACCAGCGGCCTCACCCACTCAGCAATCAGCCACCGTTCCGGCGGCCAGATCTCGACCGGAACGGTCAGTACCCTCCTCAACCGCAAGGATCTTCCCAGAACCTGGCAGACAACCAGCGCCTACTTGACCGCCTGCGGAATGCCGGACGAGCGGCAGGGTGACTGGCAATTGCGCTGGGAGCAGCTGCGATCTACTCCCCCCACTAAAGCGGCGGCTGATTCCGAGGAGCAGCAGCCCCGGAGCCAGGACACCCGCACCGCGACCGCTTGGGCACGAGCCCTCCGACAACTAACGCGCCGGCGACTCCGTGACTGACTGGACCGTCCTCTGAGGTTCCGGCTTCGCCTTGTCGCCGTCGTCACCGAAGAGGGAATTCCAAGCAGCGATCAGCAAGAGCACGCCCACCGCGACAACCCAGAACGCCGGCTTCTTGGCCTTTCTGGATACCGTCGACGGCTTCACGTAGTGCGCTGCCCGGTAGTAGCCCTTTCTCGTCTGCGCCATGGCCTGCATACCCCCGATTCGTTGCCTGGTACATCAGCTGTGGAGTGTGGCAGAGGCCCTTTCCATACAACCGGCAGAACCAACAAGACGGCTGAATCTGGTCGATGCCTGGCGCTCGTCCGCCTCTTGCCGACATCGCAGCTACCCACATAGCCGCCGACATCCCCGCACATCTCGCACGTACGCCCGACAGGCCCAAGGGGCATCTGCCGCAGAGGGCAGTCAGCTCCTCTGGTCCTCAATCGTCCACCCGTCTCCAAGTTCGCGGCGCAACGCCTCCAGCGCGGTATCGGCCTCATGCCGGAACGATTCCTGCTGCTCCTGGGTCCAGGGCGAGGGACCTGCAGGATGGTCCCAGTCGAGTGAGAACTGGTACAGGTCTGCGAGCCTGGTGAGCTCGTTGCTGGTGGCTGCCGTGATGGGAAGCTTCTCCGGAACGCAGGGGTATCCGTAGGGGCTGTCGAAAACGGCCATGCCAGACCGACCTGGCCACAACGGCGTGTCGACTCCGTATTCAAAGAAGAACCGCAGGTGATAAGGCATGACCTCAGCCTTTCACGGTAGTGAGCACACAAGCGGCCATCTGACGGGACGGCCCTCTCGTGCATCCGTTGTGCACCGAACACACCGGCTGGAGCCGTCTGCCGGTTCAGGAGGTTCGTCCAACTGCACTTCGACCTCTGAATCGCGGCTACGCCAGAGCAAGAGCCCTGTCACTCTCCACGGAGAGCGACAGGGCCTTTCGGTTGTGCCTCGCGCTGCGCGGGTGCCTCTCGCAATGTCCTGACCATGACCGCGTACAGCGGGGAGTCCTCGGAAGGCTTGGCCTCGTCGCGCTTTTCGTAGCCCCACTTCTCGTACAGGGCTTGCACCCTCGGGTGGGTGGCGTCGACCAGGAGGGTCACGAAGTCGACGTCGACGGATCGGATCAGTGCGTCGTGGATCTGTTGGGCCCGGCCGGTCCCCTGCCACCGGGGCACCACCATCAGCTCGGACAGAGCGAAGATGCGGCCGCGCACACCTCTGGGCCGGTCCGCCCCCTTCCACCAGCCGCCCGGTTTGAACCTCGAACCGTACGCGTACCCGACCGCCCCGCCGTCCTCCCAGCCCGAGACGCACAGCCAGTCCTCGCGCCCGGACCACAGGTCTACGTAGTACGAGAAGCGCTCGCGCGAGTGGAACGGGTCGGGCTCGTCCGCGTAGACATCGTCGTGTATGTCCAGGAGCAGGGAGCGCACGTTCGGGGCGTCGGCGTGCGTGTACGTTTTCAGATCCATCGGCGTGACTCCTCGATCCAGCTCACGACCTCGGATGCCTTCGTGCCCGTGGCCTCGATGACTTGGCGGGTGACGGCAAGCGTCCTCGTCGTACGCAGCGATCCGGACGCCGGCAGCAGCATCTCGTACGCGCGGCGTCCTGTTCCGGCGGCAAGCTCCGCCTCTCCTTGTCTTGCCTGGGAGAGCGACAGGTGCGCCGTATAAAGCGCCTTGTTGCGGACCATGTCGTCGGGGATCGCCGCAAGAGTGCGGTGGAGGCAGGACTCGGCCCGCTCGTGTTCCCCCAGTGCGGTCCAGACGTACGACGACAGGGCGTCGAATTCGGCTCGGTTGTAGAACGAGATCCACGCGGAGGGCTGTACGCCGTCGGCGCGTCCGAACGTCCTCTCCGCGAAGCTCATGGCACGCAGGGATTCGGTGGGCTGATGCAACCTGGCCAGGGCGTTGGCGTGCCGCATGTGTCCCAGCGACGCGTACAGCGGGTCGCGCCGGGCGGTCGAGGAACGCTTCATGACCTCGGCTCCGGCCGCCGCCTCGGCGTGGTTCTCGCGCTGGCTGGAGGTGAGCATCAGATGGTCCCACACGCGGTACATGGCTTCCCCGTCACGCGCCAGGCCCGCCAGAGGGAGAGCCTTGTCGAGGTGGGAGCGGGCACGCCGTGGAGCACTTGCATCGATGGCGGCGAAGGCCGCCAGGCACGTGGCGTCGGAGGCGAGCCGGTACATCTGGCGACGCACGCGGTCCGAGGCGCCGCCGCCGGCGAGCGACGACTGGACGCGCGACGCGAGCTCGATGGCCTTGTTCTCGATCTTCCCCGCCCCGCCGAGCCGCGCGTCACCGCGCAGCAGCTCGGTGTACTCCAGATGAAACCGGTCGGCGTCGGCTTGTCCCAGCCGCGTGAGGCGCGGCGGGGCAGCAGCGGCGACGGCAGTTCCGGTCCCCGCGACAAGAAAGGTACGGCGGTGCACTGGATCCTCCGCTTGTACGGCGGTGGGTGGTGGGGCAAACCCTAAGTCCGCGACAAGGCAGCCGAATACCGCTTCGAGTGCGGCGCACGTGCGGCCGATCGGTCTGCGGGTGCTGCCGTTGAGGAGGTTGCGCACTGTGCGAGCTGACACATCGCCCGGCCTCCCGCTGAGATCATCGAGCGCGATGTTCATCTGACGCGCTAATTCTTCCTGCGTCAGGCCGAGTTCATTCATCCGGCCTCTCAGGATGACGTTCACTCCCATGCCGCAGAACGTAGCCGGGCCGCTACGTCCGAGCCAGCCGTCGGGTAATGCGGACGTAAAGTTTTCCGGTTGGCAGTGGGCGACCAGGCGGCGACCTTTCCTGTTCAGTGCCGCCCGACGGTCGTTGACTGGTCACACGCCCCGGAGGTTGAAGGACGCTCCGGGCGGCTTCCCGAAGCAGCGACCACGCCCTGCCCGTGGCACGGCCCGCTGCGCCGACCCTCACCCGCAGGAGTGCGCGATGACCACGCCCCTCCCCGCCGACGAGCAGCCGGAGTACGGCGTCCCTAGCTCCGACCTGATGGCCCGCGCCCAGGAAGGGTTCGAGGCTTTCCTCGACCGGTTCGAGGACGACGCCCCGTGCGAAGAGAAGGCCGCGCGATGACCACCGTCGGTCTCGGATCGTTCTTCCACGAGGACGACCATCCCTGGCTGCACCGGCAGGTCCGCGACATCGCGAACCGCGGCGAGGGCGAGCTCACCGCGATCGTTCACGAGAAGGCCAACGGACGGACTGTCCGCGTCGCGCACGTGCGGCCCGCCTCCGGGGTCGAGTGGACGACGTCCGCGGAGAACCTCCAGCTCATCACGTGAGACAGCGACCGACGGTTCTCGCGCACGCCGTCGCCGCCGCTCTCCTTACGGCCACCGCCGGTACGCCCGGCGGATGGCCCACCAACTTCCGCCCGGCCGGATCACCAGCCTGGGGCGGAAGCACCACCGGGCACCACTCACACATCGACGTAAGGAGCACCACCTTGATCGACGCCCACAGCGAGAACAGCGACACCAGCGCCGAGAGGAAGACGGTCGCGGTCGACCTCGGCGATGTCGCCGAACTGACCGAGGGCCAGGGTGGCGGGCAGTCGGAGGACAAGCGCCGCGCGTACAACTGCTGACCCCCGTCGCACGGGTGCGGCCCCAGCCTTCGGGTCGGGGCCGCACCCCCTTCGCAGGATCTGGAGGACACGTTGCCCATCGGCGGATTCAGCACCACCCGACCCGGCCTTCCTCGCCCACTCGGCGCGGAGAGCTTGACCACGTCGTCTCTGTGGCGGCTCGGCAGCGTCCCCATCCGCACAGCGCAGCGGCCTGGCCGCCGCATCCATGTCATCGGCTTGTGCGGAGCCACCGCCGCGGAGGTACAGACCCTCGCCGATTGCCCCGTGCCCACCCGCGCGACGTGGCAGTGGCCGGGCAACTACGCGGTCCTGGAGGAGTTGGCACACGGGCTGGTCCTCCACACCGACCCGGCCGCCGCACTGCCCCTGTACGCAGTCGTGTGGCAGGGGACCTGGGCGTGGTCGACGTCGGCCCGCTACCTCGGCGCCCTGGCAGGCGCTCACGTCGACACCAAGCGTTTGGCATGCGCGTTCCTCGCTCCATCCGTGCCCGTATTGGCCTCTGGCCGTACGTATTTCGCCGGAGTCGAACAGCTCCCACCCGGCAGCCGCATCGAACTGCCCGCCACCGGAGACCGGTACACGTACAGCACCACATGGTGCCCCGACCCCCTCGACGGGCCGCCACCGCACCTGCGCCTGCGTAACGCCCTCACTGCCGCCGTACGTCTCCGCGCCGACACCGACCCGGCCCTGTCGAGCGACCTTTCCGGTGGTCTCGACTCCTCCACGGTCGCCGTCCTCGCTTCCCGCACCGCGCCGGATCCGGTGAACGCTGTCACCATCCACCCCCGTGGTGTCCTCGACGGCGCCGACCTCCATTACGCCCGGCTCACCGCTGCGGCCTCCGACGGCCGACTCCGCCACCGCCTCCTCCCCCTCGGCCATGAACACCGGCCGTACACCGGCCTCACCGACGTCCCCGTGACCGACGAACCCGCGCCTTCCACGCTCACGCAGACCCGGCTCCTGGCCCAATTCCGCTGGGTGCGCCGCGAACTCGGCACCCGTACTCATCTGACCGGCGACGGCGGGGACAGCGTCCTCTTCCAGCCGCCGGCCCAGCTCGCTGATCTCCTGCGCCATCGTCGCTACACCCGCGCGGTCCGCGAGGCATTCGGGTGGGCTCGGCTTCGGCACACCGCCGTCGTCCCACTGCTTCGGTCCGCATCGATGATGACGGCCACCACCCGCGAGGGCGCCTCGGCAGCACTCACCACCGAGCTGCCCAGAGGGGTCAAGCCGACTCGAAGTGATGTCAGGTGGTTCTCCACCCTGCCCGTACCGGCATGGGCGGACTCATCCGCCGTACGTCTCCTCAGCGAGGCTGCCGAGGACTACGCGGCCGCGCCCGACCCTCTACCGGGCCTGGACGCCTCGGTACGCATCCTCGTTGACGAGATCCGCGAGGTGGCACGTACGGCGGTGGCCGACGCCGAGCTGGCAGACGCCTGCGGAATCGATCTGCACAATCCATTCCTGGATGCCTCCGTGGTCGACGCGGTGCTAAGGACCCCAGTCGGTCTGCGTCCACCTCCCTACGCCTACAAGCCGGTGCTGAAGCGGGCGTTCGCCGATCTCCTCCCCGCCGAACTGGTGGCCCGCACCACGAAGGGGGCCTTCGAGGCAGACCACTACGGCGGACTGCGCGCCGCCCTTCCCCAACTCCTCGACACCGGAGGCATGAACCTGGCGGCGCTCGGCCTGATCGACGCGAAGCGATTCCGTGAGCAGATCCGCCACGCCGCCGCCGGGGTCCCGATGCCGCTCGCGCACATAGAGCAGGCCCTGGCTGCCGATGCCTGGTTGCACACCATCACCCGCACCCCTGACCCCGTGTGGGTCGCCCTTGTCCCCGGAACGGTGGAGTAATGGAGCGGTCCGTCGACTTCGGCCATGTGCAGGTCGTCATCGACTACGACACCGGCGGCGTGCGCTGCCTGATTCCGCCAGAGCCCGCCCCGTCGACCGCGCCGAAGGCGAGCTGGGGCAGCGCGGAGCATCCCGCCGGCCTCACCGTCCCCCGCGATACGTGGAGCTCCACCGCAGCCGTCGCCCTCTCCGGTGTCGTGGCGGTGAAAGCGGCGGGGAGGCAGGAATCCGCCATGCGACGTATCACCGACGCCGTCCGCGCGGCCACGTCGACAGCCACCCACCCCGCCACCCCCGAGCAGGCCGAGCGTGCCGTCCTCGCCGTGCGCCGGGCCGCCTGGTATTCACCTGCCCGCACCGCCTGTCTGGAGGAGTCGGCCGCCGCCGTGCTCCTCCTCGCCCTGCGGCGCCGGTCCGTCGTCTGGTGTCACGGTGTCGCGCCGGACCCCGTACGCCTGCACGCCTGGGTCCAGACTGGCGACGGAGCCCTCGCGGCCGAACCGGCGTCCACGCTCCTCTACACGCCCGTCCTGATGATCGGAGACACCCATGACTGAGCCGGCTCTGTGGCTGGCCACCGAGACGTGTGGCCTGGGCTCCTACCGTGCGGATCTGGTCGAGACGTACTGGAAGTGGGAGCAGGACCCGACCGTCATGGTCGGCTACGGCCGCCAGGTGCCCGAGTCCTTGGAGGCGCGTGCCGAGGGCATGCAGCACCAGCTCCGGGGGTCCAACTTCCGCTTCACCGTTTACGACCTGACGGAACCCGAGCCCGTCCCGGTCGGCGTCACCACCCTCCTTCCCGACGAATCCGTACGCACCGCCGAGTTCGTCGTCATGCTGGCCCGCGAAGCCCGTGGGCGCGGGCTCGGTGTCGAGGCGACTCGGCTGACCCTCGACTACGCGTTCCACGTCGCCAGTCTGCGCATGGTGTGGCTCAAGGTGCTGGCCCCGAACGCGGCCGGGATCAAGGCGTACGAGCGTGCCGGGTTTCAGCACGCGGGGCGGCTGCGTGAGGGCGGGTACTGGCTCGGGCAGGTTTGTGACGAGGTGCTGATGGATGCACTGGCAGCGGACTTCAGCGGGCCTTCGGCGGTGCGGGCGCTCCTGGGCCGCGGCCGTACGGAGTGAGTCCTCAGTCATTGACGGAGTGAGGACTCACTCCGTACGGCGTGACCGAATCCAAGGAGAACCCGACCACCCGCCGCCGCGCCCCCGCCATGTCACCGGAGCAGCGGCGCGCGATGATCATTCAGACGGCTATCCCGCTGATTGCCGAGTACGGTTCCGCCGTCACGACCGCGAAGATCGCCCGGGACGTCTTTCTGCACGGGGCAGTCCCGGGGTAAGCGCGACGACGGAGCCGGGGGGCCGCTCCCCCGGGCCCAGGGAGTGTCCTGGCGGTCTCGGTCGTCAGCGGTCACGCGCCGATGAAGCTCACTGTTTCCGTCATGTCCGCCCGCCCGGTACGCAGCCGTGGCACACCTTCCTTCTCGAATCCCACGGAGATGCCGCAGAACAGCACGCGCTCGTCATGGGCTCCGACGGTGCGGTTGACGGTCTTGCGGTAGTTGGTCCACATCACCTGGGGGCAGCTGTGCAGCCCCTCCGCCCTGAGCAGCAGCATGACCGTCTGCACGTACATCCCCGCGTCAGCCCACTGTCCGGGCCCCATCGTCCGGTCGAGGTAGCAGAACAAGAGGACCGGCGCCCCGAAGGCCTCCGCGTTCAGGGCAGCGATCCGCTGGGGTCGGTCGGGGGCGTCGCGCTCGATGCCCAGGGCTTCGTAACGCTGGGCCGCCGCAGCGGAGAAACGGTCCCGGTGCGGCGAGGACAGTGCGTCGGGGTACATCGGATACTCCCGCTCGTCACCCGGGTCTCCCGCCAGGGCCCTGGCGGTCGCGCGCCGTTTCAGTTCGGCCAGGGGCTCGCCGGTCACGACGTACAGATGCCACGGCTGGAGGTTCCCGCTTGACGGAGCCCGTCTCGCGGCGTTAAGCACGCGTACGAGCACCTCCTTGGGCACCGGCTCGTCGCTGAACGCCCGCACGGCCCGGCGACTGTCCACTGCCTCGTACACGTCCATGTCTGCGCGTCCTCTCCTTCAAACGATCCCTTCACCGTATTCAGCGGTCGAGGACTGCCTAGTGCCCGCCCGTCAGCTCGCCGCTCAGCGTGCGGTGCAGGTCCGCGCTCGGCTGGTTGAGGCCCACGATCTCGACCGTCTTGCCGCGCTGGGCGTACTTCGTCTCGATCGCGTCCAGGGCCGCGACCGACGAGGCGTCCCAGATGTGGGTGGCGGTGAGGTCGATGACGACCTTGTCGGGGTCGGTGGCGTACGCGAAGCGGGTGACCAGGTCGTTGGAGGAGGCGAAGAAGAGTTCGCCGGTGACGGAGTAGACGACCTGGCCGCCGTCCGGGTCCACGACCGCCGTGACGTCGGCCAGGTGCGCGACGCGGCGGGCGAAGATCACCATCGCGGTGACCGAGCCGACGACGACCCCGATCGCCAGGTTGGACGTGGCGACGACGATGGCGACGGTGATGACCATGACCACCGTCTCCCCCACCGGCATGCGGCGCAGGGTCTTCGGGGCGATGGAGTGCCAGTCGAACGTGGCGAAGGAGACCATCACCATCACCGCGACCAGCGCCGCCATCGGGATGTCGGAGACGACCGGGCCGAAGACGATGCAGAGGACCATGAGGAACGAGCCCGCGAGGAACGTGGAGAGGCGGGTGCGGGCCCCGGAGACGCGGACGTTGATCATCGTCTGGCCGATCATGGCGCAGCCGCCCATGCCGCCGAAGAAGCCGGTGACGATGTTGGCGATGCCCTGGCCGACCGACTCGCGGGTCTTGTTGGAACGGGTGTCCGTGATGTCGTCGACAAGCTGGGCGGTCATGAGGGATTCCATGAGGCCGACCAGCGCCATCGCCAGGGCGTACGGGGCGATGGTCGTCAGCGTGTCCAGGGTGAACGGCACGTCGGGCAGGCCGGGCACGGGGAGCGAGGAAGGCAGGTCTCCCTTGTCGCCCACGGCCGGGACCGCGATGCCGGCCGCCACGGTGATGACGGTCAGGACCACGATGGAGACCAGGGGCGCCGGGATCACCCGGGTGACCTTCGGGAAGAACACCATCAGCAGCAGGCCGCCGGCGATCAGCGGGTAGACCGCCCACGGCACGTCGTGCATCTCGGGCACCTGGGCCATGAAGATCAGGATCGCCAGGGCGTTGACGAAGCCGGTCATCACGGAGCGCGGCACGAACCGCATCAGCTTGGCGACGCCCAGGGCGCCCAGCGCGATCTGGAAGACGCCCGCCAGGATCACGGTGGCGACCAGGTAGCCGAAGCCGTGTTCGCGGTTGACCGGGGCGATCACCAGGGCGACGGCGCCCGTCGCGGCGGAGATCATCGCGCGGCGCCCGCCGACGATCGAGATCGTGACCGCCATCGTGAAGGCGGCGAAGAGGCCGATCGCGGGGTCCACCCCGGCGATGATCGAGAAGGAGATGGCCTCCGGGATCAGGGCGAGGGCGACGACGAGTCCGGCGAGGACCTCCGTGCGCCACACCTTGGGGTCGGAGATCCAGTCGGGTTTGAGGGCGCGCAGCCGGAAGGCGGGGGCGGACGCGGTCGAGGGCGGTGCAGAGGACAAGAGGGCGTACCTGTCGGTCGGGCGCGCCCGTGCGAGAGGGCGTGCGGGGGTAGACAGCGGGGAAGGCGGGGGCCGGCGGGCGCGTGAGTACGCGCCGGGGGCCAGGGGTCGACCGGGGCGGGTCCGGCGGATCGGCGCGCGGACGGGCCCGGAGGCTCAGGGGTGAGGGGTCACGGCGGGCAGGCGGCGGTGCGGGGCGTCGTCATGCGCATCCGCTCGCTCGCTCTCTGTCCACCGGAATTCGGGGCGCTCCCCAGCTCGCACAACCGTGTGCGGAGCCCGTGCACGCGTGCGCGCGCCGCGGGGTGCCCAAGCCACTGTACCTTCCCGCCCGGCCCCCGTAGGGTCGTGCCCGTGAACACCGGACCGGCGATACGCCATGCACGGAACGGCTACCCGGTGGTGGGCTGAGCCCCCGCCGTGGCCCCGCCGGCTGTTCCGTATGCCTGGCGCGAGGGCCTCCCTCGGCTCGTACACCGTACGTATCCACTGTGTCGAGCCGAAGAGATCACGAGGTCGTCAGCCATGTCCGTTGCGTTCAACCACACCATCATCGCCGCCGTGGACCGCCATGCGTCCGCGCGGTTCTTCCGGGAGCTGCTGGAGCTGGACGAGGCCCCGTCCTGGGGGCCGTTCGTCAATGTCCGGCTGGAGGGCGGCGTGCTGCTCCAGTTCGCGGAGCCGCCGGTGGAGATCCAGATGCAGCACTACGCGTTCCTCGTGGACGACGAGATGTTCGACCGGGCCTACGGGCGGCTGGTCGCGGGCGGGGTCGAGCACTGGGCCGATCCGCAGATGAAGCGGGCCGGGGAGACCAATACCGAGCACGGCGGGCGGGGGGTCTACTTCAAGGACCCGGCCGGGCACGCGATCGAGCTGATCACCCGGCCGTATCTGTAGCCGGGCAGCCGGACGGACCCCGGGGGGTCGCGGTGCGGGGCCGGAGCGCGGAGGCTGGGGGGATGAGTGAGCAGGTTCCGCCCGGCGGCCCGGTCCCGCCGCCGCCCCGGCGGCGGATGTGGCCGTGGGTACTCCTGCTGGTCGCCGTGGTGCTGGCCCTCGCCGCGGGCGCTGTCATGGCGGTGCTGTCGGACGTGCTCCACTCGGAGGGCTCTCGGAAGGTGCACATCCGGTACGAGGTGACGGGGACCGCGCGCGACGCGGTGCTGACGTACAGCACGTGGCGGGGCGAGGAACTGTCGACCGGGCGGCTGGCGCTGCGGTCGCTGCCGTGGGCCGGGGAGCTGGACACGAAGGGCTTCATGAGCGGCGGCTCGTTCGTGGTGAGTGTGGGCCGGGGCGGCGGCGACGTGTCGTGCTCGGTGACCGTGGACGGCGGCACGCGGCGTACGGACTCGGCCTCGGGTGCGTACGCGACGGCGACCTGCGACGGGTACTGAGAGGGCGGGCCCCGGAAGGACTCCGGGGCCCGCCCCGCGTCGGTCGGCGGTCAGCGGCCGTAGCGGATGAGGGCGCGGACCATGCGGCAGGTGATGTCGGACGGCGGGTGGATGCCGAGCCGCGCGGCGGTCGTGCGTATGCGGGCGTTGTTCGCGCTGGACGGGAGGTAGACGCCGGTGTCGAGCAGGGCGATGGCGAGGCGCATCGCCTTCAGCCGGCGGTTGTGCGAGACGTACCACTCGCGGGGGCGGCCGGCGGGGAGCGGCTTCTTGGTCGGGGGCTTGTCGAGCGGCTTGGTCGTGACTGCGGCAACGGCCATGGGCTACCTCCTGGCACGGTGGCGGAACTCTTCGGAAACCCTCACGAACTGACTCCCATTCTACCGGCCGGCACTGACAATCGGCCCTGGCCAGAGGGGTTTTCGGCGTCTCCTGCGAGGCCCATCCCGTACCTTTGGCCCCATGGAGATCTGGATCAATCCCGCGTGTTCCAAGTGCCGCAGCGCGGTGCAGCTGCTCGACGCGGAAGGGGCCGATTACACGGTCCGCCGTTACCTGGAGGACGTGCCGTCGCCGGACGAGATCCGGGCGGTGCTCGACCGGCTCGGCCTCGAACCGTGGGACATCACGCGGACCCAGGAGGCGGAGGCGAAGGAGCTGGGCCTGAAGGACTGGCCGCGTGAGGCGGGTGCCCGGGAGCGGTGGATCACCGCGCTCGCCGAGCACCCGAAGCTGATCCAGCGGCCGATCATCACGGCGGAGGACGGCACGGCGGTCGTGGGCCGCACGGATGAGGCGGTCCGGGACGCGCTGGGGCGTAGCGCCTGAGGGCTGTCCCGCAATTCCTGGTGGATCGGCGCGCGGCGTCGGATGCGGTGCATCGCAGGGCGGAGAGGCGCCCGCCTACTGCGTGTATTCGGGTGTTTCGACAACGCGGCGAGGTGCCGTTGCTGTCGTCGTGCGCCCGCCGGGAATTGCGGGACAGCCCTCAGGCCAGGAACTCGCCCATCCGGCGGTTGAGTTCCGGGGCCGTCGCAGCGTGCAGGGGCAGTGCGTGGTGGGAGACGTCCGGGAGGACGGCCGTCTCCGCCCTCGGCAGCAGCCGGTGTGCGGCGGCGGCCGTCTTCGCCGCGTCGTGGGCGCGGCTGTCCCCGGCGAGCAGGATCAGCGTCGGTACGTCGAGGGCGCGCAGGGCGTCCGGCTCGGGGCGGGGCCCGGTGACCGGGCGGGCCGTGGGAAAGCCGGCCGCCTCCTCCCGCAGCCGCAGCCAGTGCGGTTCGAGCGTGGCGCCGCCGGTCTCCCAGGTCAGGAAGGCGCGGGTGCGGGCGGCGTTCGGACGGAGCAGCATCGGCAGGGCGTGCAGCAGGTAGCCCGGACGGAATCCGCTGAAGCAGCCGGTGGGGTCGAGGAGGATCAGCTTCCGCAGCCGGTCGGGCGCGTGCAGGGCGTGGTGCAGGGCGATCCAGCCACCGTACGAGTGGCCCGCGAGGGCGACCGGTCCGGTGGCGCCCAGGCCGTCCAGCAGGGCGTCGAGCCAGCCGCAGAGGTCGGCGACGCTGCGGATGGGGCGCTCCCCCGGCGTGCTGCGGCCCGGTTCTCCGATGAGGTCGGCGGCGTGAACGCGGTGGGTGCGGCCGAGGGCGGCGGCCTGGGCGTACCAGGTGGTGGAGGTCGCGCCGCCGCCGGGCAGCAGGACCAGGGCCGGGGCGTCCTCGGGGCCGTAGCTGTTGAGGTGGGTGGTGCCGTAGGGGGTGGGGACCGTGGTCGGCGTGGTGCCGGACGGCCAGGTGGCCGCGACGGTCGCGTCGTAGGCGGCGAGGAAGGCCGCGTCGACGGTCGTCGCGGGCGGGGTGGGTGTCATGGGTGCTCCCTGGACTCCGTACACCTGGATATTATCTCGCTGAGCGAGACAATAGCGGGAGGTGCCGGAGATGACCGAGCAGGGGCCGGAGTTGGAGATCGTCCATCTGCTGCGGAAGGTGACGTCCGCATTCGGGCTGCGCCAGGCGGAGTTCGCGGCCCGGCACGGGATGCACCCGACGGATGTACGCGCCCTGGTGTGCCTGCTCGACGCGGAGCGCGAGGGGTCCGGGGTCACCGCCGGGCGGCTGGGGGCGGAGCTGGGGCTGAACTCGGCGGGCACCACGTCGCTCATCGACCGGCTGGAACGGCTGGGGCATCTGACACGGACACGGGACGAGCGGGACCGGCGGCGGGTGCTGCTGCGGGTGACGCCGCGGGCGGTGGAGCTGGGCTGGGTGGCGTTCGGCCCGGCGATCGGGAGCGCGGTGGCGCTGCTGCGGGAGTTCGACGCCGGCGAGGTCGCGGCGGTGCGGCGGTTCCTGGAGGGGTTCCTGGCGGCGGTGTCGGAGGAGGGCGGCGGCGGGGCGGGGTCCGCCGGCTGACCCCGCCACGGTGCCTAGCCGCCGTGGACCTGGGCCTCCGCCTCCGCCAGGAGCTCCGTCAGGCGGAGGCCGAACCGTACGTCGCAGGGGTGGGCCTCGCCCGTACGCACCGAGGCGGTCAGCGCGTCCACGGCCGCCGCGAAGGCGTCCACCGCCCCGTCCCACCTCGGCAGTGCGGCGACACCGTGCTCGCCGCGGAGGACGACCTCCACCCCGGCGGCGGCCACCGGCGCGCCGAGGGCCAGGGTGACCGTGCTGGAGGCTCCCGAGGTGTGGCGCAGGACGAGGTGGTGGGCGTCGGAGGGGCCCCGGGTGGCGGTCAGTTCGGTGACGTCGCCCAGGACCGGGAGCAGGACCGAGAGGGCGTGCGGGCCGACGTCCCAGAGGCCGCCCCGCTCGCGGCGCCAGGGGGACGCGGCGTACGCGCTGTCGGTGCCGGGGGCCCAGAGCGCGCCGATCCACTCGGCGCGGGCGGTGAACCAGTCGCCCGCCGCGGCCTGCTCGGCGATCCAGGCGGCGGGCTGCGGGGCGAACCTCAGCGTGCAGAACACGACGGAGGCGACCCGGGCCTGCTCGGCGGCCTCGGCGACCTCACGGGCGCCGGCGACCGTGGTGGCGACCGGCTTGTCCAGGATCAGGTGGCAGCCGGCCGCGGCGGCGCGGGCGGCCAGCGGGGCCTGCACGTCCGGCGGCAGCGCGAAGGCGACGGCGTCGCTCGTGGCGAACAGCTCGTCGAGCCCCGCGTCACCGGAGTACGCCGGAGCACCGTGCGCGGCGGCCAGCTCCCCGGCGGCCTCGGCCCGGCGGCCCCACACACCGCTGAGCTCGACGCCGGGGTGTGCGGCGAGGGCGGGCGCGTGGGTGTTGCGGGCCCAGGGCCCGGTGCCGGCCAGGCCGATGCGCAGGGGGGTCTCGGGTGTCGTCGTCATGGGTCCAGTGTGCCGGGTGGTGCCTCCGGTGCCGCAACGCCTGAAGGACCGGTTCCCGGGGGTCGGTGGCTCCGGGTCCGGTGCAGTCCGGCCGGCAGGGCGCCGGTCTCCCGGCCGGCCGGCGGGAATGCCCCGAGGCGCAGTTCCGCGACGGTGACGTCGACGGCGGTGCCGAAGTGGGTGAGCGCGGTGACGGTCGTCAGCTCCCGGTCGTCGGCCGGATCGGGGTGCCCAACGCGGTCGCGAGACCGCCTCCGGTCCGTTCACTGATCACCCCCCTTGTGTGTCCCGATCGTCTGCTGATCCGCGATTCCCGTGGGGAATTGCCGCGCTTCACCCGGCGCGGGAAGTTCGTTGCCGCACACCGGCCGCAGCCGAACCGAGGGGACCGCCCATGACCGACGTCGGCATCCACGAGCTCACCGACCGCTCCGTCGCCGTGTGGAACGAGTCCGACGCGGAACGCCGCCGCGCCGCGGTCCGTGAGCTGTGGTCCGCCGAAGCCGTCCACGTACTGCGGCCTCCCGAGGAGATCCGGGAGGCCGCCGAATGGCTGGGCTTCGACCGCCTCCTGCTGGAGGCGCGCGGGCACGAGGCGCTGGACTTCCGGGGGACGCGCGCCCACGAGGAGTTCGTCGCGCCCGGCACCTTCGTCTTCCGGTCGCGCGGCAACGCCGACCGGCTCCACGACATCGTCGGGTTCCACTGGGAGATGGCGCCCCGGGGCGGGGGCGAGGCAGCCGGTGTCGGGCTGGAGATCCTCGTGCTCGGCGCCGACGGCCGCATCGTCGGCGACTACCAGTTCATCGAAGGATGACCGCGGCGTCCGGCGGGAGCCGGGGGAAACCTCGGTAACACGGGGTTCACACGAGGGCAACGGCCGGGAAATCGCGGCTTGCGAAGCTGCGGCGCATAGACCGCAGCACCCGCAAAGGATGGCTTCCGTGACGTACAAGGCTGAGTACATCTGGATCGACGGCACCGAGCCGACCGCCAAGCTCCGTTCCAAGACGAAGATCATGTCCGGCAGCGCGTCGTCCGACGTGGCCGCGCTGCCGATCTGGGGCTTCGACGGGTCGAGCACCAACCAGGCGGAGGGCCACGCCTCGGACCGGGTGCTGAAGCCGGTCTTCAGCTGCCCGGACCCGATCCGCGGTGGCGACGACATCCTGGTCCTGTGCGAGGTCTTCGACATCGACATGACCCCGCACGCGTCCAACACGCGGGCGCTGCTGCGCCCGGTCGCCGAGCAGTTCGCCGGGCAGGAGGCGATCTTCGGCATCGAGCAGGAGTACACCTTCTTCGACGGCCACCGGCCGCTCGGCTTCCCCGAGGGCGGCTTCCCGGCCGCGCAGGGCGGCTACTACTGCGGCGTCGGCTCGGACGAGATCTTCGGCCGCGAGATCGTGGAGAAGCACCTCGACAACTGCCTGAAGGCCGGTCTGGGCATCTCCGGCATCAACGCCGAGGTCATGCCGGGCCAGTGGGAGTTCCAGGTGGGCCCGCTGTCCCCGCTGGAGGTCTCGGACCAGCTGTGGATCGCCCGCTGGCTGCTCTACCGCACCGCCGAGGACTTCAACGTCTCCGCGACCCTCGACCCGAAGCCGGTCAAGGGCGACTGGAACGGTGCGGGCGCGCACACCAACTTCTCCACCAAGGCGATGCGCGAGGGCTACGACGCGATCATCACGGCCTGCGAGTCGCTGGGCGAGGGCTCGAAGCCGATGGACCACGTCAAGAACTACGGCGCGGGCATCGACGACCGGCTGACCGGTCTGCACGAGACCGCCCCGTGGAACGAGTACAGCTACGGCGTGTCCGACCGCGGCGCTTCGGTGCGCATCCCGTGGCAGGTCGAGCAGGACGGCAAGGGCTACATCGAGGACCGCCGCCCGAACGCCAACGTCGACCCGTACGTCGTCACGCGGCTGATCGTGGACACCTGCTGCACGGCCCTGGAGAAGGCCGGCCAGGTCTGATCCGCCCCGTACGGGAAGGGGGCCCACCGCACGAACGGTGGGTGCCCTTCGCTGTCGGTGCCGTGTGCCAGGCTGGGCGCATGCTCAGCGTCAAGGTCGAGACCGAGAACCAGCAGACCCACACCCGTGTTTCCGCCGAGAAGCTCGCGGACCTCGTGCACCGCATCGGCGCGCGCGGGGACAACTTCCTGGTCGTCCAGCGGATACCGGACATCCCCGGCACCTTCGTCCAGGTGTGGCACGAGGCGGGCGGGGACTACGAGTTGGAGCACCGTACGGGCACGGCGACGAGCCATGTCCGTACCGTCGTCGGAGACCCCGGGCGGGTCGTCGCGCTGATGACCCGCTGGGCGCGCGAGGAGCCCGGCTGGGACGCGGGGACCGCCTGGGAGAGCGCCGGGATACCGGAGCCGGAGCCCGTGCCGGTGCTCGCCGAGGAGTTCCGGGAGCGGCTGGAGCCCCGGGTGCGGGAGCTGCTGCGCGGCGGTTACGGGACCGTGCAGACGCTCACCGAGACGGCCGAGGACTACCTGGTGAAGGACGGGGTGCGGCCGGTCTCCCGGGCCCAGGCGCGGGAGTTGGTGGAACGGCTCTGGCTGGAGCGCGTCGAGGAGCAGCGGGGCTGGGCGGACGAGGTGACGGACGCGGACCGGCTGGAGCGGGCGTTCGCCCGGCTGGACTGGGGCGGCATCACGGCCCGGGAGGACTTCACGTGCTGCCGCTCGTGCGGGATGAGCGAGATCTGGGCGGCCGGGCGCGAGGACGCCAGGGGTTTCGTCTTCTTCCACGGCCAGGGCACGGAGAGCGCGGCGGCCGGGCACGGTCTCGCGCTGTACTACGGCGGGTTCGACGACTCCGCCGATACGACGGCCGCGGTGGGCCGCGAGGTGGTGGCCGCGCTGGGCGAGGCCGGGCTGACGGTGGAGTGGGACGGTTCGCCGGACAAGGCGATCGAGCTGTCGGGCCTCGACTGGCGCAAGCGGCTGGTGGGTTAGGTGTATTGATCACGAGCGTTGTTGACACTCGGCAGGTCTTGAACATGGCGAAGACCTCCGATGTGGTGGAGCTGTCTAGGAACACACCACACGGAG